>JALOTT010000038.1 GCA_025457745.1 Verrucomicrobiota bacterium | reverse complement strand
CCAGCCGGAAACCCGGACAAGGGCAGACGCCAAAAACCGGACGCCACGCCGGACAAAACCCCGTTTCCGCCTTGTTCCGGGGGGGATACGCCCACACTCCAGCCGGACACGGACACACGCCCCGTCCACACATCTTCCGGCCACAACGCCCGGAAAACCCGGTTTTCAGGCACACAACACACAAGGACAAGGGCAGACGCCAAAACCGGACGCGGATGGACGCGGAAGCCGGACGCAGTTCCGGGCTTGGCTGATGTCTTGCCCCGGCGCGTTGCAAATCCAAAACATTACTCAGGACGCAGACATTCCGCCCATTGCTTACGAGTGATTTTCGGGCATTCAGTTTTGAGAACCTCACGCCAGTCACTCAGGCGTTGTTTGAACGGAACGCCCCGCCCGGCTTGGATGTCTTTGGCCATCTGCCGCAACGTCCGCCGTTCCCATTTTTCCCACTCCGTGGGCGTGAAGCCGTGCGGCAGGATGCGGAGAATGATTTCCTTGTGAGTGGCGAACTGCCGCGCATAGACCGCCAACACGTCGCCGGGCCACGCGCCGAGCTTGTCCAAGACCGCCGCCGACAACTTGACCGCGCCGGACTTGGGAACGCGCAAACGCCAGTTGAGCGCCGCCGCTTTGGGCAAGGCTTGATCTGATTCAGCTTTCCATTGCTCTCCGGTCGAAAACAGTTCTTCCGTCTTGGCTCTGGAAATGACTTTGCCCCGCAACGCGCCGAGAAAGCCCGCATGTTTCCTGTTTGCCTTGCGCCGCTGCCGACGCGGTGACGCTGGGCGTTTGGGCTTGGACGGCTTCACTTGCTGGACGTTTTCTTGGAAGCCTTTACCGCCTTGGGAATTTGCACCCGCCAATTCCACGCGGCGACGGCTTCTTCTGGCAAACTGCTCGAACGGTTTGTGTGTGCTCGACAACCAATACAACGAACGTCATAAAGGTTATGCTCACCCTTGGTGCCTGGTGGGAAAAGCTCGGCGCGACTGCCGCAGAACGGACACGGCAGAAGCCGCAACGACCAATCTGCGTTCTTAACCTGCGATGTCAACACACCCCCAAACGTCAAATGCCGCCGCTCTTTGGCCGAGAGCTTCTCCTTGTTTCGTATGACCAACTCCCCGTTGATCATGCGGGCTTCAAACCAATCGCCGGGCCGCAAGCCATAGCTTGGCGGAAGCACGATGCAAATATCCGGGCACGGTTTGGCTTCTTTGGAACGCATTTTCAGCACTCGCCGCAGCCGGCGCAATCCTTGAACTGTAAGTTGCATGGCTACTCTCGATTTCATTTGCTGGACTTTTTCTTGGCGCGCTTGGGCTCGGGCGCCGTGCCCGTGCCGGAAACTGCGCGCCCCTGTTGCTCCTGTTGGCGCTCCGTTTCTCGTTTGTCAATTTCGGCCTTGGGCCATTTGGCGGCATCGGGGCCAAATTTTTCGTGCATCGCAACCTGCCACTTAACTTCTTCCGTGCTCAGGCCGCGCCCCCACACGCTAGGCCAATCCTTCGCACTACGGCGAAGCTCAATCAGTCTTTCGATTGCTTCCTTTCTCTCCCGCGCCTGTGGAACGTGATTAACGAGGTCTTCGACCTGAATCCAAAACGCAGCGCGTTCCGCAATTGCTTTTTTGACCGCTCGTTTTTCCGGATGAGCATCCAAGTCATGGCTTGCTTCCATCGCTTGCAAGACACCCTCTGGCGTGCCTTCTCTCCGCGCTTGTTCAAGCATGGCGTAAAGGTCAACCGCGCGGATACCGTGCCGGATCGCTTCCAGCAAAACGGAATGTCGCGTCCGCTTGTGGCCACTGGCGAGCGCGTCCGCTTCCTTTGATGATTCGCTGTCCAACGTCAGCACGTCTGCGGCCCCGCCGGATTTTACCAAGGGTAATCCGGCACGAATTGCGCGCCGCATGACACTGCTTCGACTGTCCTTCACGTCCGCTGCTACGGCATCAAGTTCAGCCAAGAAAGCATCATCCATCGAAACGGGAATGTTGTTCTGCTTCTGACTCATGGCCATAGCGTAAAGCAGCGTAAAAAATTTACAATTGCCGCTTGACCGGGCGTGGCGTATAGATTATACGTAAATCGTAAATTAAATACGCCGTCAAAATTATGAACAAAAACAAGCTGCCAAACGTGCCTGTCACATTGAGCCACGAATTACACCGGGACATTCGCAAGGCGTCAAAGGAGACGAATCTTTCACGGGCTGACGTGATGCGGCAATCAATTCGCATCGGGCTTCCCAAACTCCGCGCCGCGTTTCAAAAGCTGGACGCCCCGGCGCTGGCAACGGCCAAGTGAACGCTTCCCGCGCCGCCATGCTCCCGAACTGCCCCCAAGAAATTTCCCGTGTGACGCCGCGCCGCGTGGCGTTAGCCGTCTGCGGAAGCTGCAACGGGCGGCAGGGGCGTCCGCAACCCACAATGAGAAAGGACTGTGAGAATGAAAACCTCACTCCTGAAAACGGAAACGCCCGGCCCCACCTACGAAGTGAACCGAGCGTGTTCTGTCAGCGGTCTTGCGACTGCTGGACTCAATACACCATACGCCAACCCGTTTGGCAAGGCAGTGGTTGCACTGGCGAAGCTGCCGGTGAGACTCGAATTGCCAGCGGGCGCGATGTTGTTTCTGGCCTGCGGGCTGATTCTTTTCGGAATCAGTCTGCGCCGGGCGTAGTCACCGGGCCGGGGCGTCTTCAAGGCGTCCCGGCTTTTCCGTCCATCAATCCTCAACGATCAACCTACAACCTCAAATCCATCACCCTATGAGCAAACCAACCGCAGACCCAAAAACGACACTGGCCGAACTCGCACCCGAATACGCGAAGCTGATTGGCAAGCAAGACAAGGCTTCCAGCTTCCGACGCCGCATGATTTACGGACGCGCCCAAAGCCTGATTCGCCAGCTTCACAAAACCGAATCCGAACGAGACGCCGCTTTCGAGGATTGGCAAAAGCAGGCGACCGCCAAGCCCAAGGCGAGTTTTGGATTTTTCAGCGAATGAACCCTTTCCGTCCCCGCCGCCGCTGGCGTGTTGCCGCGGGCGACCGGCGCGGACGGGCAACCCAAAACCCAAACCCATGAAAGGAATAACCAGACCCATGAAGCCAAACGCGGCATTGGCCCCGCTACGCTCCGACATTGGGGGTATCTGCGAAAGGCGAGTGTCGCCATCGCCAAAGAACCAGACCGGCCCCTGATGAAACAAAAACGGACGGGGCAGTGAATCTATCAGGCTCACTGACCCCGTCCAAACTTACTCAATTGCATGAATACATTAACACTCATCCCATTGGAAACGCAAGCCCCGGCTTGCCCTCACCCCGCGCCGCACGTCCTACCGTTTCCCCCATGTCAGCACACCGGGCACGTCATCAAAACGCCCCATATCGCAAATGCGGAAGCCGCGTATAGCGGCGATGCCGCCACGCGGCAAGCCGCCGCGCTGGACATTGCCGCCGAACGGCTGGAATTGTTCTGCGCGGAGATCGAAACGGACGCCCGCCGTCACTGGCAACACGGCCAAGACGCGGACGGCATGGCCGATTGGCTGAAATCCGCCGCGCTCAAATTCGCCATTCGCACGTTGCAAGCCCGGCTGTATCCCGGCAACTGTGCTTCACCTGGCACTCGTCACCCGTCACTTGTCACGTTCCCCGCGCCCGTGTCGTTTGACTACGCCCGGCGCGTGTTGTGGAACGTGGCGAACGAATGGGCGCAGATCGCGGGCTTGTCGCTGTCCATCCCGGACCACGAGACGCACGGAAGCGCGCTGACGAACGCCGCCGCGCTCCGCTACGCGGCGCAACTGCTCGCCAACGAACTCCCGGCCACTGAATCGGCGTTGGCGGCTTGAAGGGGAAACCACGCACCACACGAAAGGAAGTCACATGCTGAACGAATTAAAGTTTCGAGTAACAGAAATGGCCACGGGGAAACGGCTGGAAATTGAAGTGCCGGACGGCTGGAAAATCTTCATGGCAATGATTCATGCGACGGCATCATTTCGCTACCAGGCATCCGCGCACGCCCTGGCCGCGATGCTGGCGAATCCGAAATTTGAACCGGCCCGCGAAGACGGGGAAGACGCGCCGGAAGCCTACGCCCGGCGTGCGGTGGATTACGCGGAAGCGTTGGAAAAAGAATTAAACCGGCGCGAACGCACTGCCGCTGCGGAGACGAAGGAGACGACGCTATGAGCAAGCCTGACCCCAATACACTCTTGACCAAAGAGGAAGCCAAAGCCCGGCTTGGCATCAAAAACGACAAGGAACTTTATTCGCTCATCCGGCGCGGCAAGTTGCGCGTCATCAAATACGGCAAGACGAATCCGCTGCGCTTTCGGCAGCTGGACATTGCCGCGTGCCTGGAAGCGTGCGCCGTCACGGGCGGGGAAGCTTCACCAGGGGAAAAAGAAAAGGAGCAAGCGCCATGAATTCTTTCGGTCATACCGTGAAGGGCAGGGAACGTCCGGCCCGGCGCGTCACACGCGGGGCGCTGGGCTTCAATTACGGCCCGGACAAAGGACGGCAAGTGATCGTCTCGCTTGAAGCCGGGGACTTGGTTTGCTTCCGGCCCAAGGGCACACGCCAACGGCACGCCGCGAGTGTGTTTGATTTGTTTGCCTACGTTGTGCGCTGTCAGGCGTTGGCGCTGGCCCGCGAGAAACGCCAGTGGCGAAAGGAGCGGGCGCGATGAACGCGAAAGACGAAATTGTTTTCTTTGTCCCGCTGTGGCCGTGCCGCGCCGCCGTGCTGTTCATTCTGCGGCCATGTTTGGGCGTCTCGCTGTTGCTTGGCGAAACGGCGTTCACACTGGCTGTTGTCGTTTCAGATTTGAACCTTGGATGCGGCAACAATTCCCCTGTCGCCCCGGCGCAACCCCTGCCATGAACACGTCATTTCCAACCCCCCCACCGAAAAGGGCCGGGCGTTTCGTGAAACAGTCGCCCGGCAACGATGCCAAGTTGAAAGACCTGCAAGCGGCGCTCGCCAAAGCCATAGCTGCCAACGCCTCACGCAACGCCCCGGCCACTGTCACGGTGAACGAAGCGATTAACCGCTGGCTGGCGCTTCACTCGATTGGCGTGAAGCCGCGCACGATTGAATTTAACCGGGCCGTGGTGGATCAGATTCGCCGGGACTGGCCGGACGCGCTGGCGAAGCTTGCCAGCGAAGTGACGGAAGCGGAGTGCATCGCGTTCGCTACCCGCGTGGCGCATTACAGTTCCAGCCGCTACAACGGAATTGTCAACTGTCTACGGAACGCGCTTCCCGCCGCGAAGATTCTGCCCCGCAAATCCTCGCCGTATCCCGACGCCCAAATCCCGACCCCGGAGCAATTCGATTTGCTCCTGGCCGCGTTGGACACCTGCCAAAACGGACACGCGGGCTTGCTGGTTCGTTTGCTCGCGCATACCGGCTTGCGGATTAACGAAGCGTGCCAGTTGAAATGGGCGCACGTCCGGGAAGGGGAAGGGGAGCTTGCCTTGCCGGGGGAGATCACCAAGAACGGTAGGCCGCGTTGCATCCCTTTCATTCGCGGAACGCGGGAAGTGCTGCGGGCTTACCGGCGCGTTTCCAAGGGCGAGTTTATTCTGACGCAAATCAGTTGCCGCCGTGCGTTGCAACTCGCCTGCCGATTGCTTGGCCTGCATCCGTTCAACCATCA
Source organism: Verrucomicrobiota bacterium (assembly GCA_025457745.1). GTDB lineage: Bacteria > Verrucomicrobiota > Verrucomicrobiia > Limisphaerales > JADLHS01 > JALOTT01. Next base: position 10,093 of record JALOTT010000038.1, on the reverse strand, counting down.
CACGTTTCGGCACTACTTCGCCACGCGCTGCATTGTTTCGGGCGTGGACATTCCCACCGTTGCAAAATGGCTTGGGCACACGGACAACGGCGTTCTGCTGCTGAAAACCTACTGCCATTTATTGGATGAACATTCGCGGGCAATGGCCGAACGGGTAAAGCTTGGCGGCAATCTCTCCAACCCGGAAGCGTTGGTAGAATTGCACGCGAGCCGCGCCGCCGCGTTGGTGCCGCCAGTGGATAACATCATCCCGCTGCGGTTGCCCGCGCCGCCGCTGCCGGACTTGCCCGCCGTGGCCGCGCCGGTCTTCACAACCCAAGCCGCCGCATGAAGCCGCAACGCATCCAACGAAGACGAAGCAAGGGCTGGCGACTGCCGCCAAACACGGTTTGCGTGACACGGCCCGGCAAGTGGGGAAATCCGTTTCGCGTGGCGGACTTCGCGGAAGCAAATCGTATCATTCCGAACCACGTTGCGGAACATTGCGTTGCCCTGTTTCGCCGTGGATTGGAGTTTGAACTTGTAGCCAAAGCGCACGGGCAACCCGTGGCGTTTGATTGGGCGCGGCGCATCGTGGACGCCTTGCCGGAACTGCGCGGAAAGAATCTCGCGTGTTGGTGCAAGCCGGGCACGCCCTGCCATGCGGACGTGTTGCTTGAAATTGCCAACGCCTGACGCCATGCCGATTGACTACCGCAACTATCCGGCGCCCTGGCGCGAAATTTCCCGGCGCGTCCGATTTGATCGGGCGCAAGGCCGTTGCGAATGGTGCGGAGCGGTGAACGGGGCCGCGCTTCCTACCGGCTGGAAAGTTGTTTTGACCGTGGCGCACTTGGGCGCGGTGAAACCGGACGGCACGCCGGGCGACAAACACGACAAGCACGATTGCCGCGACGAAAACCTGGCCGCGCTATGTCAAGCGTGTCATTTGCGGTTTGACCATCCCGACCATGTAGCGCACGCCCGCGCCACGCGCCGGACAAAGCAACTGGCGAGACAACCGGAGCTTTTCGCGTGACGCACCTGGCTACCACAAAACCAGCTCAGTCACGCCGCGCCAACGGTGACGTTCCAGGTGTTGCCGTGACAGGACCGGTCACGGCGGAAGCGGCCGCGTCACAACTTGTCTTGTCCATTTTTCCCGGCGCGGACTTGCTTGGGCGTGGATTCGAGGCGGAAGGATTCTGCGTTGTGCGCGGGCCGGATTTACTTTGGGGCAGTGACGTGCGGCGCTTTCATCCGCCATGTGGCGTCTTCGCGGGCATCATCGGCGGCAGTCCGTGTCAGGATTTTTCGAGGAAGCGCCGGGCCAAGCCGAGCGGTTACGGTGACGAAATGATTTTCCACTTCGCTCGATGCGTCACGGAAGCCGGGCCGGATTGGTTCCTGATGAAGAATGTGCCGGGTGTGCCGGACGTGGCGGTTGACGGCTACACGGTGCAACGATTCAACTTGAACGCCCGCGAGTGTGGCGTGCGGCAAAACCGGCTGCGGACTTTTCAATTCGGCAGTCTCGACGGCAAGCCGCTGGTCATTCAGCGCGAGATGCTTTTCGGCGCGGTGCAACCGTGCTGCATGGCGAGTGAGGGAAAAAGCACGATGCGCCGGACGTTCGCGGATTTCTGCGAGCTACAAGGATTGCCGCGAGACTTCGATTTGCCGGGCCTGTCCATCGCCGCGAAGTATGCCGCCGTTGGAAACGGCGTGCCCGTGACAATGGCGCGTGTCATGGCGACCGCCATACATCGGCGCGGCGTCACGGCTTGGACACGGCTTTGCGTGTGTGAGTGCGGGCGGCCCGTGCGACGCGGCCAAACGCTCGCCACGCCCGCTTGTCGTAAACGGATGCAACGTCGCCGTGACGCCAGCGGCCGCAACGACGCCGGCGGAGTCACAATTCCACTTTTCCAATGAACATCACCGAACTTATTTCCAAGATCGAAGCGCACACGCAACACAAGGCCGCGAAGACCGGCACGGGCTATTCGTGCCGTTGCCCCGCTCACGAAGACGGCAAGGCGAGTCTGTGCCTTTCGGAAGGGCAGGGCGGGCGCGTGTTGGTGAAGTGCCAAGCCGGGTGCGGAACAAAGGACGTAGTGGCCGCGCTTGGCCTGACGATGAAGGATTTGTTTTCCCAAGCGAACGGCAAGGCCACGGCGCGCAACGGAAGCGGCACGGCGCGCATCGTGGCGAGTTACGATTACAACGATGAATCCGGGAAGCTGCTCTTTCAAGTCTGCCGCTTGGACCCGAAAGACTTTCGCCAACGTCGCCCGGACAAGACCGCGTTGGACGGTTGGACGTGGAAAACATCGGGCGTGCGCCGCGTGTTGTATCGCTTGCCGGAACTCTTGGCCGCAGTGAAATCCGGGCAACCCGTGTTCATTGCCGAGGGCGAGAAAGACGTTGACGCATTGGCGAAGCAAGGCTTGATCGCAACCTGTAACTGTGGCGGGGCAGGGAAGTGGCGCACGGAATACAACGGGCCATTTCGCGGCGCTGCCGTGTTCATCGTGGCGGACAAAGACGCGCCTGGCCGCGCTCATGCCGTGGCCGTGGCCGACGCGGTGAAGCCGCTGGCGCGTTGCGTGAAAGTTCTGGATTTGCCGGACGTGAACGGCAAGCCGGTGAAAGACGCCGCCGACTTTTTCGCCGCTGGTGGTACCGCTGACGAATTGCGGAAGTTGGCGGACACCGCGCCGGAATATCCCGCGGCCGGAGCTACCCCACAAGAAACCCCGTTGCCCGCGTTTCACTACGACAAGGCCAAGGGCGATTACTGGCGCAAGACGCCGCACGGGGATTTTGTTCGCGTGAGTGAAACGGACTTGAAGCGCCATTTGCGCTTTGGTGGTATCCGCGTTGGCGAATATGTTGGCAGTTTTGGCCTGACCAAGTTTGATGATGCTCTTTGCCGCGTCCAAAACGAAAGTGCCGTTGACCATGCTTTCTCGCTGGCGGGACACAAGGCCGGGCTGTTTCACACGGAAGACGGAAGACGTGTCTTGATACCGCGTACGCCAAAACTGATTGCGCCCCGCGCCGGGCCGTTCCCGAACTTTGAAAAGCTCTTGGGCGAACTGTTTGGCGCGGAACAACTGCCCTATCTCTTGGGATGGTGGAAAGTGGCGTTGGAAGATTTGCACGGCTTGGAACCGGCCCGGTGGCGTCACAATCAAATGCTCGCCTTGGTTGGCAAGCCTGATTGCGGCAAATCGTTTCTGCAAATGCTCATTTCATCCAGCTTTGGCGGGCGCGAAGCGGACCCTTACCCTTGGATGGTTGGCAAAACAGATTTTAACGAAGACCTTGCGGAAGCGGAGCATTGGAAGATGGAAGATAAGAACGCGCACCGCGACGCCAAGAGCCGGGCGAATTTTGGCGGGGCCATCAAACAGGCAACCGTCAGCCAAGCTTTGGCCGTTCATGGCAAGGGGAAGAAACAAGTTTTGCTGTTCACGTTCCGGCGCATGACAAGTTCCATCAATGACGACCCGGACTATATCACCGTCCTACCAATGCTTGATTCATCCGTAGCGGAGAAAATTATCATTCTGCAATGCGCCCGTGCCGAAATGTTGCCGGACTGGAAAGAAAACCGCGCCCGCTTCATGGCGGAGTTGCCCGCGTTTGTCCACTTCCTCTTGAAGGTCCATAGCATCGCGCCAGAGTTGCAACACGGACGCTATGGCGTAAAGACCTACCACGCCCCGGAGATCGTGGATTTGCTTTCGCAGTTTGAACCGCACTTGCGCTTGCTCGAAATCATTGACGCGGTTCTGTTCAAGCCGGACGTGCCACACACGGCTTGGCGTGGCACGGCTACGGAACTTCAAAAGGAACTCACCAATAGTTCTTACGAAGTTACCGCCCGGCAACTGCTCTGCTATTCGACCGCCTGCGGGCAACTCCTTTCAAAGATCGCCGCCTCTGACAATGCCAGAGTGAAACGCACCCGCGCCAAGGGTGTCACAACTTGGACGCTTCACCCGCCGACGTAACGCATCGAAACTCCGTCTTCTGGATTGATTTTCGAGACCGCGCCGCATTGGAAACGAAGCGGCTTTTTTTGTTTTCCCCGAACGGCGCAAGGCGGAAGTTTGGCCCCTATTCTCAGAAAATGCCGCTACCCTCTGCTACCCTGCTACCCAAAACAGAAAAACACATAGGAAACAAAGGGAAATCTGCAAAGAATGGGAAGTGGGGGTCTGCCACCCCCCTATGCTACCCTCTGCTACCCCGAAAACGTCCGGGTAGCAGAGGGTAGCAGACTCGCCGGGGGGGGGTCTGCTACCCTCTCCACCCGCATAAACATTAAATGAAAACGCTGTGGGTAGCAGGGTAGCAGGTAAAACGCGCACTTTGGAACACCGCCAAGAATCCGGTACCGTCCGACTGTCCGACGATTGAAGAAAACGGAGCTTGAAAAATAAGATCGGCAGTAGAGAATCCAGCACTTGTTACAGCAATTCCAAGTGTCGAAATGGAAAGCCATTGCAACGCGGCAAGAATACCAACAAGCTTCGAATCCTGTCGCTCCGACCATTTCTTCTATGTTGTGTTGCTTGTTTAACGCGCCTACGAATGCGGGTTTGGTTGACGAAACCGATTCGAGCGGTTCGTGATCACACGTCACATGAGTTTGTCCGTGGCAGAACCCACATCGCGCTCCCAGCCGGGTGGGGGCCGCGTTCTTCCCCTGACCGCATGAACAGCCCCGGCATCCATCGTCCACGCAACCTCGATTGGAAGCGCGCGGCAGCTTTGCTATACGGTGATTGGGGAACCAGCAAGGCGTATGTCATCGGCCTGGCGTTTGTGGCGGCCGGTTTCTCGGCATTGCCCATCATCCTGGCGGTGTGCGCGCTCACAGCGGTCGTCGGCTACAACTACATCGTCATCTGCAAACACTTCCCCGATGGTGGCGGCGTGTATTCGGCGGCACGACATCAGGGCCGGTTGCTGGCGGTGATGGGCGCGTTGCTGCTGGTGGCGAATTTCACGGTCACGGCGGCGATGAGCGGTTGGGCGGCGATGAGTTACTTCGGCGTTCCGGATGGGTACACGCGCTGGGCGACCATGGGCATCATCGTGGCCATCGGCGTCATGAATTATTTCGGGCCGAAGCATACGGGCAGCTTCGCGATGTCGCTGGCCGTGCCGATGGTCGTGGTCGTGGGGCTGATTGTCATTTTCAGCGCGCCGCATCTTTCCCTCGCCAACCTCGAAATCTCGCACGAAGGATTTCGTAAAAACTGGGTGGCGTTCGTCGGCGTGATCCTGGCTCTCAGCGGGGTGGAGGCCATCGCCAATCTGACGGGCGTGATGAAACTCGACCCGGACGCCACGATGGACCAGCCGCGCGTGGGGCAGACGGCGCGCAAGGCAATCTGGCCGGTGGCCCTCGAGGTGGTGCTGGGCACGTCGTTATTGGGTTGGGCGATGCTCTCGCTGCCGCGCAGCCAGCAGTCACAACTGGAGGCGCGGTGGGAGGACATGATGCGGTTTCTCGCCGAGCAATACGGCGGGATGGCCTTGGGCGAACACTTCGGACAGATTTTCGGATTGGTGGTCGGCGTCGTGGTGGGGTTGCTGCTGTTAAGTGCGGTGAACACGGCCATTGGCGCGCTGATTGGTCTGACTTACATGATGGCGCGCGATGGGGAAATGCCCCGCAGCTTTACGCGCCTGAGTGCGCACGGCGTGCCTTGGATTCCGCTGGTCATTGCGGCGGCGCTGCCCTTCCTGGTGGCCGCGGTTTCAGCCGACTTGGAATCACTGGCCGGCCTGTATGCCATCGGGGTGGTGGGTGCCATCGCGGTGAATCTCGGTTCCTGCGCGTTCAATCCCAAGCTGGCGCTCAAATGGTATGAGCGCGGCGTGATGGGCCTGACGTTTGTGGTGCTGTTTGGCGTCGAACTGACGATTGCCAAGACGAAGACGGACGCGCTGTTTTTCGCGTGTTGTGTCCTTGGGGCCGGCCTGGGTCTGCGGGCCTACGCGCAGCGGCGCGCGGGTTTGCGAACGGTAACCATTCCCGAACATGTGGCCGCCGGGGTATCGCCCGAAACGGCGCTGGACTTCAAAATCAACCTCAGCCCCGGCCAGTCCATCCTCGTCGCCGCGCGCGGGCTGACGCCGGTGTTGGGCTTCGCCATCGAAGAAGCGCGTCTGCGGCAGGGAACCCTGTATGTGCTTTACGTGAAGGAACTGGCCGTGGTGCTGCCCGGACCACTGGAAAACGCCGAGCGCCCGCGCTGGCAGGATGACCCGGAAGCGGCAAAGATCATGACCAGCATGTTGGAATTGGGCCGCCAAAACAGCGTGCCCGTCGTGCCCCTCTACTCGGTAAGCGAAAACCCCGCGGCGACCATCCTCGATTTGTCCGCGACGCTGGGCATTGACATCCTGATGCTCGGCGCGCGACATCGCCGGACGCTGGCGCAGTTGTTCAAAGGCGACGTGGCCAACCAGGTGGCGAAGGATTTGCCGGAAAACATTCAACTCGTGATTCACGGTTGAGGAGCGCGGACCGCCGAGGTTGTGCGTTGGAGTTTAGCTTTGGCAGTTTTCCGCACCCCGCTCCCTGAAACCGAACTCCAACTCTTCTGGCGGACAGGGCTGTCCGCACTCCTTTCTGCTGGCGAATATTTTCAGGCCTGAGCAAATCGCAACATCCCGCGTTGCGACAAGAATATTCGCCGCCGAGAAACATTCCCTGTTAAATCAGGCCTTTCCCCGCGTTGGCCGATTCACAACCGTCGCGTGGCATCGCCGGTGCTAAGGAGGCGCGGGCGCATGAACCAGCGCTCTGAGACAACGCATACATACATCGGCGCAGACATAATCTTATGAAGAAAATCGAAGCCATCATCAAGCCCTTCAAACTCGAAGAAGTCAAAGACGCCCTCGGCGAAATCGGGATCGAGGGGATGACCGTCACTGAAGTGAAAGGATTCGGCCGGCAAAAGGGCCACACGGAAGTTTACCGTGGCAGCGAATACACCGTGGACTTCCTGCCGAAAATCAAACTCGAACTGGTTGTGGCCGATGCGCGGGTCGAAGCCGCGGTGGGCGCCATTGTCAAATCCGCCAAGACGGGCAAGATCGGTGACGGCAAGGTGTTCGTTTCGACTGTCGAACAGTCCGTGCGCATTCGTACGGACGAAAAAGGCGACCAAGCCATCTAACCAACCCACGAAGAAAAAAATAACTCTGAAAATCCCAATGAAAAAATTCCTCTTTTTGCTCGGAATGGTTACAGCCCTCACGGTCAGCGCCCCGCGAATCTGTTTTGCCGATGCCGCCTCGGCGGTCACGCCGCCCCCCGCGAAGCCTGAGCCTACGCTCGAACAGCGCGTCGCCGGGCTTGAAGCCTACGTGAACAACGGCGATCCCACCGCGCCGCTCAAGGACAAGGACGGGAAAATTCCCGACGGCCTGGCCACGCCAACCTCCGCCACCGCCGGCCCGGGGCACAACGCATGGATGATGACCAGCTCGGCGCTGGTGCTGTTCATGACGCTGCCCGGTCTGTTCCTGTTCTACGGCGGCTTGGTGCGCCGCAAGAACGTCCTGTCAGTCATCGCGCAGTGCTTCGGCATCGCAGGTTTGGTGACGATCCTCTGGGTCGTTTTTGGCTATAGCATGGTGTTTGCCGACGGCTCCGGGCCTTTTTTCGGCAACATGAAATTCGCGCTGCTTAAAGGTGTGGATTCGCTGCCTAACACGAATTACGCCTACTGGGTTTCGCATAACGTCTTCGCCATCTATCAACTCATGTTCGCCATCATCACGCCCGCCCTGATTCTTGGCGCGGTTGCCGAACGCATGAAGTTCAGCGCGATTCTGCTCTTCGTGGGGTTGTGGATGGTGGTTGTTTATTTCCCGTTGGCCCACATGGTGTGGGGCGTCAATGGATTCATGAATGGCGTTTGGAACGCCGATGCCAAGATCAAGGCCATTGACTTCGCCGGCGGCACCGTCGTTCACATGTCGTCCGGTTGGTCGGCCTTGATCCTTTGCATGATCCTCGGCAAGCGCCGTGGATTCGGCAAGGAGCCGATGCCGCCGCACAGCATGGTGCTATGCTCCATCGGCACGGGAATGTTGTGGGTGGGGTGGTATGGATTCAACGCCGGCAGCGCCGTGGCGGCGGACGGCGTGGCTGCCAACGCCTTCATGACCACGACCATTGCCACCGCCGTTGCTTCCTTCGTATGGCCGCTGGCTGAATGGCTGGTCCGGGGCAAGCCCAGTGTGCTGGGTTTCTGTTCCGGCGCGGTGGCCGGATTGGTGGTCGTCACGCCGGCTTGCGGCTTCATCAATGCGGGCGGCGCGCTGGTCATCGGCGTGGCGGCGGGACTGATTCCCTGGTTCGCCTGTTACAAGATCAAATCGTGGTTTGGCTACGATGACGCGCTGGATACCTTCGGTGTTCACGCCGTCGGCGGGACGCTCGGCGCGTTTCTGACCGGGGTGCTTGCCACTGCTGATGTCAACGCCAACCTGAACACCAATCTCAAGGCTATCGTCGGCAAGACGCTCTGGCTGGAACAGCTCAAGGCCATTGGGGTGACGCTGGTGCTTGCCATCGTCGGCACGGTCATCATCGCCTACATCGTGAAGGCCGTTGTTGGCCTGCGTCCGAGCGAGGAAGTGGAAGTCGCCGGTCTCGACCTCGCTGAACACGGCGAAGAAGGCTATCACCAGGCGCGCGGCTAGCGCGGTTTAAATAAAACTGTATCCACGCAGACATCCATTTTATGCCCACGTATCAGATGAAAACTCAAACAAAGTGGCCACGAGTCCATTGAAAGTGCTCTAATTTGCCGGCAAGCTGAGATCTACTGATTCAAACACAGTCGCGCCGTTGACGGAGGAATCTGTCAACGGCGCGATTCTTGGTTGAGTGCAACCTGAACTGGTTGGAAGCGGTTTCGCTTCTCAGATCACTTGGATGACCACGGCGGTGGTGTTGTCGCGACTGCCCTTTGCCAATGATTCATTCACGAGGCGCTGCGCCGGGTTGGGGTTGGACTTGGCGACCTTGGGTGGGCGCATCAGTTCGACGACGTGGTGGTCGTAAAGTCCTTCCGCCAAGCCGTCCGTGCAGAGCAGAAAAATATCGCCCGGTTCGTAACCCACCGCGCCCACTTGCGGCTCGACGAATTGGTTGCCGCCGCCCAGCGCCTTTTGCAGCGCGCTGCGGCGGGGATGGGCGCGGGCTTCGCGTTCGTTGATTTTTCCATTTCGCAAGAGCCAGCCGACGTGTGTGTCGTCGTGGGTGAGTTGTTTGATTCCGCCTTCGCGCGCCGGCAAATAGTAAATCCGGCTGTCGCCGATATGGCCGAAATACATCCAACCGGGCGTGAACCAACACAGGCTCAACGTGGCTTCCATCCCTGAGCACTCCTCGTAACTGCTGCCCAAGTAGGCCAGCGCGGTGTGAACTTCGCCAAAAAGCTCCGTCAGCACGTCCTCAAAGCCGGCGTTCATCCCGGTGGCAGTTTGCTTGTATGATCGTGGCAGCAGGGCCGTGATTTTCTCGACGGCAATCCGGCTGGCATACTCGCCAGCCAGTGCGCCGCCCATTCCGTCGCTCACGGCAAAGGCGAAGTCGGTGATTTGCGTTGAGGCTTCGCCGAGTTTTCCCAGGTGATGCACTTCCCTGGAATCAAAGCGAAGGCCCAGAAAGGCATCCTCGTTATTGGGCCGGACCTTGCCGCGATCCGTCCATCCGGACCATTTCAAGCCTCTTGCCGCGGGCACTTTGTTGGGAGGTTCCATGCGTTACTCTAAACCGGGAAGAATGGCGGCCAGTTCAAAATCAATCACACAGAAACGGCCATCCGATTGCCGGTAAGTGACGTTGCGCACGTCCGGATCTTCATGGCGGACGCCGAAAGGCTCCAATTCGGCAAACACCTCCTGAATGCGTTTCTCGTCCATGCGCTCCACGCGGCTGCCGCAGTTCGTGGTGATGATCTGGAGTTTTGCGGGATCGGCTTCGAGCAGCTTCGGCACAAACCCGCAGCCGCGGACCTCCAGGTGGCGGAGCACGCGCACTTCATTGTCGAAACGCGCCCGGGCA
>JALOTT010000037.1 GCA_025457745.1 Verrucomicrobiota bacterium | reverse complement strand
CGGCTGATGCTGGTGAGGAGGGGATTGACGGTGGAATTGCCGCGGGAGGTGTCGGAGAGCAGGATGGCTGAAGCCGCGTTGGTCGCCGCCGTGCCGAAACCAGCAATGATGTTCTCCCGGAGGTCCATCAAACCCGCCGTCAGCATCGCCTGCGAACGCACATCTGCAATGCGCAACCCAATCGAACCATTTCCGTGCGACGTGGTGAAGTCTGTCAGGATGCTGTTGTAAACCCGCGGCGACGAATACTCCCGAATCGTCAACCCGTGATTGGCTGTCGTGTTCGTGCCCACGTTGCCCGCACCGATGAACGTGGCGTTGTAGAGCTGGAAGTTGGCAATCGGCGTGTTGCTCACGGCCAGAGTGTTGGGTTCGCCGTTCCATTCGCCGCCGTTGTCGCGCTTGCCGTCTTCCTGAATCGAGAACCAGAACTGGTTCTTGCCGCGATAACCCTGGTCGGTATCAAACGTGTCGTCGTCGTTGAAGGCGCTGACCAGATACTTGGTGTTCACCGTGCCGCCGAACCATTCGAAGCCGTCGTCAGCGATGGCGTAGGCTTCCACATGGTCAATGGTGGTGCCGTTGCCCAGCGCGCACATGGAGAGGCCGTTCAACTCTTTGTTGGCGAGGAAGGCGAAGCCGCCGTGGCGGAGCGATAGACGCGCTGGCCGTTGATCAAGTTGTCGGGCAAACCCTCGAAGACGTCATACTTGGGGCTGCTGCCGTTGCCCGTGGTGTCGGAACAGGTGTTGAGCACGGCTTTGCCGAAAACAACGACCCCGCCCCACAAACCGCGATCGTAAATGCCCATGTCGCCCGCAACCGTGGTGTCATCAAACTCCGTGGTGAAGATGATGGGTTTGGCGGGTGTGCCGATGGCGTGAATCTTGGCACCGGCGGTAACGAAGAGTGCGGAGGCGGATTCGCCGGAGGTGATGTTGCCGGCGGAGAGGCCTTTGATGATGGTCCCCGGCTGGATGGTGAGTTCAGCGGGGGCGAGCACGTGGATGAAGCCGTTCATCAGATAGACGTTGGTGTTGAACCAGGTCGTGCTGTTGGTGATGTCGTTTACGATGGTGACGGTGTTGGTCGGTTCACCGGCGGAGGACGATTGCGTCCCCGCTGCGATTGCGGCCAACAACATTCCGGTCAGGAGGAGTCTGTTTTTCATTTTCGTTTAGTTTCTAGTTTTTTATTTTTTGTTTTTTGTTGTTTGAGTCGTTTTCAGACGCGGCGATTAAACCGGAGTTGTGTGAAGGCTCAACGACGGTCGTGTGACAAAGTGGTGACGTTCTATCCGCCGCCGGTCAGAAGTCGCAGGTCACAGAAAGGCTGTAGGTCCGGCCTCGCGTGTAAGATGAGTAGGTTGCCTCGTCGCCCTCGCCGTAGGTGCGTTTGATTTCCGGGTTGAGCAGATTCTTCGCGGCAAGCTTCAAGCGCAGGTTTCGTCCGATCCGCTGCGAGAACACCACGTCGAATTGCGCGGCGGGCTGCTCGTAAACGTCTGGCGAGTTGAGGCTCGTGATGAGCAGGCGCGGCCCGAAGATGTTGTAGTTGAACGAAACCGTCGAACCCCAGCGCGGGTTGTCGTAGGTGAGATCGAGGTTGATGATGTAGGGCGACTGATCGGCCAGCGGACGGGTCGAGTCCAGCAGATCAGGCCGGGTGTGGTTTTGGCGGTCTTGTTCTGGAACGTCTTGCTCCGATTGGATCAGCGACAAATTGCCGCCCAAATTCCAGTCGCGCAGATATGGGCTGACGAGGTCGAGCGACTTTCGGGCTTCAAATTCGACGCCATAGACCTTGCCCTCGGGTCGGTTCACAAAGGTGTAGATATCACCCGTGCCCGAGATGAATTTCTTTTCAATCGGTTTTTTGATTTCCTTGTAAAAAACACCGACGGAAAAAATCTCGCCGGGCCGGGGAAACCATTCCCAACGCGCGTCGTAGTTCTGAATCTCGCTCATCTGCAAGGCGGGATTGCCCACGACATAGGCGTCGTATTCAAAATCGAAGATGCGCACGGGCGCGAGTTCGCGGAACGAGGGCCGGGCCACCGTTTTGGCGTAATTGAGCCGGATGTTCATGTTGGACGCCATATTCCAGACCAGGCCGATGGCGGGCAGCAGATCGTTCTGCTGCAACGCGGACGAATTAGTGGTGCCCGGCACGACCCCCTCGGAGATGGTGGTGGTGAAAGCGGTGAGCTTGATGTCGGTTCGCTCCAGGCGTGCGCCGCCGATCAACCGCAGGTTTTCTAACAACGGAAAATCGGTCATCGCATACAGGGCGGTGACCTGGTTGTCCCCGTCGTAAAAGCTGAAATCGGTTGGCGGTTTGAGATATGAGCCCCAGGTGTAGGTGACGAAATTGCCGTTGGTCGCCGGCGGGTTGACCGCCCCCACCCGGTCTTCCGTCAAGAACTGGTTTGGGTCCACGCCGTAACTCGGCGAGTCGTACTTCAAAACCCGCTCCCGATAGTTCCGCGTGGCCGAATTCTTGAAGAAGCCGAACTTCAATTCCGCATTGAGCGCATCGCGGGGATGAAATGGCTGTACGAAATCCAATTTCAGATTCTGATTCTTCTCGCTCAACTCCTGCCAGAAACGGGACGGATACTGGTTTGGCAGACCGCCGAGACCAAACTTGCCGCTGTCCGTGTCATACAGCCGCATGTCCGGCAGGTCCTGGGAAGTGTCGCTGAACGTGGCCAGCCAATTGAATTCCAGGTCGCCCAGGACGGGAAAGAGATGTTCGCCGCGAAACTGATGCGTGGTGAGATTGCGCTCAATGTACGCCAGCCGGTTCAATTGCATTTTCAGCAGGCTGTTGTCGGGATCCGATCCCTTGCGGACGCGCGCCGAGTTATCGCTGGATTGATTGAAAAGGAAGTTGTAGCCGATTTGATGGTCGGGGTGGAGTTGGTAGGTGAGGCTAGCGGTGCCGGCCCAGTTCACCTCCTCCACACCTTTCGCCTCGGTGAAAGTCTTCTCCGTGACCAAAGTCTGTGGATCATCGGGCCGGTTGTAGGTCACGCGCGTGACCACCCCATCGTCGTAAAAACCGTAGCCGTGGCTGTAGGGCAGGCTGAAGAAAACCCCGACGGGGCGCCCGAGGAAATAAGCGGTATCACCAAAGGCGGCCGTGATATTCGGTGCGGGCGGCGGGGCCTTTGTCCGGGGAGCGAAATCCGCCGGGCCGGCCAGTTCCGTTAAGCGCTCGATTTCCGCCGCGTCCGCCAGATTTCTTTTCGTAGTGGGCGACGTGGACGTGAGGCTAATCGGGCGGCCCAATTGGCTGCGCCAGGACGGAATGTTGAGCGGTTGATTCCAAAGCTCCTTGTCCATTTTCCGCGTGCCATCATCCATGCCCAGCCAGTCCGTCGAACCACCGGAGGTGGTGAGGAAGTTCTTATTGCCGGTGGCTTGGGAGTTGTAGGCCGCGCCGATTTCGAGCGAGGCAAAGGCCTTTTCTGGGAATGATTTTGTGACGATGTTGATGTTGCCGCCCGTGAAACTGCCCGGCTGGTCGGGCGTGAAAGTTTTCGTGACTGTCACGCGGTCAATGATCTTGGCCGGAAACATGTTCAACCCCGCTGAGCGGCGATACGGGTCCGCCGACGGCAATTCCGCGCCGTTGAGTGTGGCCGCGCTGTAACGGTCGGTCAGCCCGCGGATGACCGCATACTTTCCTTCCACCACCGTCGCTCCCGAAACGCGGCTCACGATGTCGCCCGCGTCCTTCACGCTGGAACGCGAAATCTGTTCCGAGCCGAAGGACTCAATCGAAGCCGCCGCCTTGCTGCGCTCGGCCAGCAATTGCTTGATGGTCGCTTTGGGCGGAGCGGCGAAAACGGGGCGTGGTGCCGGGAGCGAGGATTTGGAAATCATCGGAGTCGCGTTGGTTGGCCGGCTCATGCTCGAAGGGCCCGCCGACGGCCCCTCCACCTGCTTGCGCGTGTCCTGGAAAAAAGTGTCGGCGACCGCCGAAGGCGCGTCGGATGCGACGGCGCGGCGCGTCCCGCTGCTGGCGCTGGGCGGCAGGCCCTGGTTGATGGGCGGCAGCTTGGCTTGGGGCGTGGACTTTTGCTGGATGGGCTTGGAGTCTGGCTTCTGGTCCTTTTTGTCCGAGCGGACGTACTGGAGCACGGCTTGGCGCATCTGCTCCAGTTTGCCGGTTTTCCACGCCCAAAACGTCACGCCGCCGATCAGCACGACGTGCAAGACCACCGCGATGACGAAACTGGTGCGGTCTTTTTGGGGTTTGCGTTCGCGGGCCATTATGCGCGGGCAAGCTGGTTTGTAGCCGCCGACGTAAGGAGGCGGTTTGGCGTGGATAATTTGATATCCGCCTCCTTACGACGGCGGCTACACCGCGTTGGCAATTCCATGGGTGGGTGGAAAAACCGGCTTCAGTTCACCGCGACGGACTCCGTCGCCAGACCGACCTTGCTGACGTTGGCCGACACGAGCACGTCCAGCACACTGACGACCTTCTGGTATTGGATGCGGCTGTCACCACGCACCACCACGTTCAAGTCCGGGTCCTGCTTGCGGAACTCGACCAGCGTGCGCAGCAGGTTTTCCTCGTTCATCTCCACCGTGTTGAGATAAATCTTCCCCGCGTTGTCCACCGTGATGTAGTTGACCTTGGACGGCGCGTCCTTGGGCCGGCTGGCGGCGGTCGGCAGCGAGATGTTCAGGTCGTTCACCGCCGGCGCGGTGGTGATGATGAAGATCACCAGCAACACGAAAGCAAGGTCCAGCAGCGGCGTGATGTTCAGTTCACTCAGCGTATGATGTTTGCTCGTCGAATATTTTTTCATTGCTCACCTTGTGAATTTCAGGCCCCGGCCACTGCCAGTTCCGATTCCCGCTCACTTCGCGTCGCGCGGGCGGCGCGATTCTCTTGGGCTTCCACTCGCGCGGCGCTCCCGGGAAACAAATCGCGTAAAGCGTCCGCCACTTCTTCCGACACCGAGCGGTTGTCCACGTATTTGTGTTCGATGGCGGTCGCCAGTTCGGCGTTGAAATTGTCGAGTTGCTGGGTGATCGCGCGGATGGTCGTGATCATGTAGTTGTAGGCGAACATCGCCGGGATCGCGACGAACAGGCCGACGACCGTGGCAATCAGCGCCCCGGCCACGCCCGGCGCCATGGCGGTGAGGCTGGCCGCCTGCACCTTGGCGATGCCGGAAAACGTTTCCATCACGCCCCACACGGTTCCGAGCAATCCGAGAAACGGCCCGCCCGCCACCGCCGTCGAGAGTATGATCATGCCCCGCTCCAGCGAGATGGCCTGGGCGCTGACCGCGCGCTCCAGCACCACCCGCACCGAGTCGAACGACGCGCTGCTGATCTTGGTGGTGATGGATTTCGCAAGCAAATCCGTATGGATCGCTTCCGTGGCTTCGTGGGGGTTGTCCGGCCGCGCTCCCGGTTTCGGGCGGACGGGCACCGGATTGTGCTTGAGCTGGTAGGCCAGTTCTTCCGCGCCGGCGTGGTAAATCTCGAACGCCGGGGCCCCGGTGTAGTCCGCCTGATTCTTGAACAACTCCAATGGATCTCGCGTGGCGCGGAACGCGGCGAAGAACCGTTTGCCCGCCTTGGACGCGCGATACAACTGCCGTCCCTTTTGGATGATCACCGTCCAACTGATCATCGAGGCAATC
Organism: Verrucomicrobiota bacterium; assembly: GCA_025457745.1. Lineage (GTDB taxonomy): Bacteria > Verrucomicrobiota > Verrucomicrobiia > Limisphaerales > JADLHS01 > JALOTT01. Next base: position 10,768 of record JALOTT010000037.1, on the reverse strand, counting down.
GCGAGCAGGCCGATCGTCACCTTGCCTTCGGTGGTCGCCTTGTCGAACGCGAACTGGAGCGCGTTGGCGAAGAACGGTTCAAAGTGCAATTCCATGTTCATGCTGTTATTTCGCGGAATGTCATGCGTTTCCCGACCGGTCCGGACCCAACTGGGTCACTTTTGTTGGCGCCATTTTGATTCCGGCCTGTGTCGTTCTCGCGTCGGGCTTGTTACGAATTGGTGACAACGAACCGGGCAGGGCAACGAATCATGAACCGCACACCAATTCACCGCTTTGTAACTTGTCTGTCATTTGTCTGTCGCGGGAAGAGGTCTTAATGAGGGCGGATGAGCAAAACGACGCCCATTCCAGAACGCGAAACGATTTCCTTCGTCATCCAGGTGACGAGGACGGAAGGTGGTCGGATTTCGGCAAGTCGTCCGGCGATTGATTTCCCCACCCGTGAACCTCGGCGTAGCGGCAGTTCGACAGTGGAGTCTCGACCCTTGACCGATCAAGTTTTCGATCGCGGAACCACGCTCCCGATCCAATGGCACGTTCCCGCCCGGGTGCGGATTTTAATCAAAGTGCACCATCCATGAAAACCAACCCCAAAACCTCGGAAGTGTTCTTCAAACTGCTCGCCCACCGCGAGCGTTCCCGCTCCCGGCCGGTCGCGGCGGAGCGATTGCACGATCACACGCGCGAGAATCTGCTTGTGCGGCTTTGCAGCGTTTGTGGCGCGCAACCGCCGGCTCGATTCGAGCTTGGGAACGGCGGGCTGCCGGCGATGCAGTAACTGGATTCGGGAATTTACGCGGCCGCTTTTGGTTGAATGGCCGCCGTCTGATACAGTTCCCCACGACGCACACGCGCCGGCTCAAATTCCTCCGGGCCGGCGTTTCCCTTTTTGCCGACCCGCCCGTGTTTAAGAACAATGAATTCTGACCCATCTTTGGACTCGCTTTCCACGGCATCCAATTCCCCCCTCAAACCCCGCCTGCCTGTAAAGTGTGCCCTATGTTCATGAACCTGCGTCCGAGCCGACTCGCTCCTTACTTAAACAAGGAAGCGGAATCAGCATACACCCGGGCGACCTGTTCCATGGTCGGTCGGCGGTCCGGATTCTTCTCCAGGCACGCCAAGATGATGACCACGGTGTTGCGGAGCAGATTATGTCCTGGCTTCAGAGGAGAAGGAGGTTTCTCCTCCCGGACGCCTCTCTCGATCTGCGCCAAGGTGCCGTCGAAGGGATGTTTTCCCGTGCAAGCATAGTAAGCCGTGACGCCAAAGGCGAAGACATCGCTCTTGAACCCTTTCGCAAAATCTCCATCCCATTTCTCCGGGGCCGAGTATTGGGCTGTGCCTTTCGGATCTTCTTTCTTGTCGGTGATGAAGGGGGGCAGGTTTCCCTCAAAGTATGAGTGCGAGAAGTCTATGAGTTGCGTTTCCTCGGGCGCGGCCATGGGCACGAGCACGTTCCGGCTCTTCAAATCGTTGTGGATCAGGGGGCGGCCGCAAAAGATGCCCGCGTGCATGTCCGCCACCGTCTCGGCCACGCTTTGCAGGAGGCGATGCGTCCGCCGGGGATCGGCGCGGGTGACGCCCTGCCGCACCAGTTCCTCCAGCGTTTCACCCTCGATGTATTCCAGAAACAACTGGTGCGTGGCGGCGTCATACGCCAGTTTCCGCCGGATGCGCGGGTGCGTCACCTCTCCCAGCACGTAGGCTTCGTTGGCAATGAATATCTCGTCCCAGAAATGCGCCGGTTCCTTCAGCAGGGCGGGATAGGGAAATCGCTCAAACTCCACGCGGGCCAGCTTGGAAACGCGGGATGGTACCGCCAAAGGCTCCAGTTTCTTGATGGCCCGAATCTTCATGTTTGCTTGCTGCCGGTGCGCAGAGCAGTGGCAGAAACCTTTTTGTCCGTCAAGAGAATGAATCCCGGATGTCCCACCCTTGCGCGATGCAGCGTCCGCCGTGCTGACAGACGACCAGCTTTCTGCTTTCCGCGGCTAGCATTCCTTTGTACAACCCAGTCCATGCCGAGCCGGGAACAACTCGCTGAATTGACTGCGTGGTGTCGGAAGAACATCACGGCCCAATCTTTGTTGACCAGCTCAATTCATCAGTTGCGCGAGTGGCCTGACCATGGAGGCTGCCGCACAATTGCTCCTTGAATCTTGATTTTGCCTGGACATAACTGGTGTGTGAACAGGCTGCTGCGCATTTTACATCTGGAGGACGATCCGGATTATTCCGGGTTGGTGAAAGCGATGTTGGAGGAGGCGGGGTTACGCGTCGAAATGGTTCTGGTGGACAACCGCGCGGATTTCACTGCTGCTTTGGAGAATGGGACTTTCGACATCATCCTCGGCGATTTCAAGCTGCCGACCTGCACGGGCCTCCAGGCATTGGAGACCGCCCGGCAGAAGTGCTCCGACACGCCGTTCATTCTTGTTTCGGGGACGATTGGCGAGCGGGCAGCGATCGAGAGTCTCCAGCACGGGGCCACCGATTACGTGCTCAAACAGTGGCCCGAGCGGCTGGTCCCGGCGGTGCGCCGGGCGGTGCAGGAGGCGGAGGAGCACGCGCAACGCAAGCGGGCCGAAACGGAACTGGTCCGCCGCGAAAAATATTTCCGCGCGCTCACGGAGAACTCGCTGGACGTGCTGACGATTCTGAATCGGGACGGCGGGTTCCAGTACAACAGCCCCTCGCTGAAACACGTGCTGGGATACGCGCCGGACGAGCTTGCCGGCCAGAATGCCTTTGCGCTGGTGCATCCGGATGATCTTGCGAGCGTGCGGCAGGCTCTCGAACAGGCGCTCAGAAACCCGGGACTGAGAATCACCCACGAGTTTCGGGTTCGCCGGCAGGACGGGGCCTGGTGCCATCTGGAAGTGGTGGGCCGGAACTGTCTGGCCGACCCGGAGATGGCGGGCCTGGTATTGAACTCGCGCGACGTCACCGAGCGCAAACGGGCGGAGGCGCAGGTGCTTCGGGCCAAGGAAGAATGGGAACGCACCTTCGATGCCGTGCCGGACCTCATTTGCATTGTCGACGCCAAACATACCCTTCGCCGGGTGAACCGCGCGATGGCCGCAAAACTGGGCATGACGCCGGACCAGGCGGTGGGCCGGACCTGTTATGAGTGTGTCCACGGCCGGCAAAGCCCACCCGATTTTTGTCCCCATTCCCGCGTGCTGGCGGATCAGCAATCACACACCACGGAAGTTCACGAGGAACGGCTCGGTGGCGATTTTCTCGTGACCTGCACCCCATTGCTGGAGCCGGACGGGCGACTGATTGGCAGCGTCCACATTGCCCGCGATATCACCGCGCGCAAGGAACTGGAAGCGGCACTGCGCCAGGCGCAAAAGATGGAAGCCATCGGCCAGCTCGCCGGCGGGGTCGCCCACGATTTCAACAACCTGCTGACGGTCATCCAGGGTCACGCGTCACTGTTGCTGATGACGGGGGGAATTTCGGGGGCCGGCGTCAACTCGGCGCAGCAAATTGCCATGGCCACGGAGCGCGCGGCGGGGCTGACGCGGCAGTTGCTCGCGTTCAGCCGGCGCCAGCTCCTGCAACCCCGCTTGCTGAACCTGAACGAAATCGTGAGCAACCTGACCAAAATGCTGGGACGCATTCTCGGCGAGGACATCACGCTGCAATTGACCTGCCCGGCCCAATCGCCGCTGGTGGAAGCCGACGCCGGCATGATGGAACAGGTGTTGATGAACCTGGCGGTCAATGCGCGCGATGCCATGCCCAAAGGCGGCCAGCTCGCGATCAGGATTTCCGTTGTCCATATTGGCGTGCACGACCTGGCGTGCCATCCTGAAGCCCGCGCCGGCGGATTTGTCTGCTTGAGCGTCACCGACACCGGGTGCGGCATTGCCCCGGAGATCTTGCCGCGCATTTTTGAACCTTTTTTCACCACCAAGGATGTCGGCAAAGGAACCGGTCTGGGACTGGCGACCGTGTACGGGATTGCTAAACAGCATCAGGGCTGGATCGTAGCGGAAAGCGAACTGGGCAAAGGCACGACCTTCAACGTGTTCCTGCCACTAAGCGCGAAACCGGCGGTTCCGGCTGACAACCAGGCGATGCCAAAACCGGTGCGCGGTGGCACGGAGACCATTCTGGTCGTGGAGGACGAAACGCCTGTCCGTGAACTGACCTGCAATTTTTTAGAGGGCATCGGCTACAAGATTCTTCCGGCCAGGAGCGGGGTGGAGGCGCTCGAAGTCTGGCGGCAGCGCCAGGGCAAAATTGATTTGCTGCTGACCGACCTGGTCATGCCTGGCCGGATGAATGGGTGGGAACTGGCGAAAACACTTTGGGCGGACCGGCCAGACTTGAAGGTCATTTTTACCAGCGGCTATGGCATGGAAGTGGTCGGCAAGGAATTTGCCTTGGAGCACGGGAAGAACTTCCTGCAGAAGCCGTACGATCCCCAACAACTCGCCTTGATTGTGCGCGATTATCTCGACGTGCGCCGGTAGTCGGCTGACTGCGGGCATCACTGCCCGCCGGGTCCGCCCAGCCGCCGCCTGGCAATCGGCATTGCTGACCGCCCTGCTTTTCGTGTAAAACCCACCCATGCCGAGCCGGGAAATCGAGGCTTTCATTACGCGTTGGTCCACTGCCAGTCCGTCCGAGCGGGCCAACTCGCAACTCTTCCTCGCCGAACTTTGCGACGCGCTCGAAGTCGCGCGTCCCGATCCCAAGCACAACTCCGGCTACGCCTTCGAGCATCCCGTCACCGAACACCACCTCGACGGCACGACCAGCCAGGGCCGCATTGACCTCTACAAACGCACCTGCTTCGTCCTCGAATCCAAGCAGTTTCAGGAAGCCAAAGCCAAAGCCTCGCAACTCCAGCTTGCCGCCGAAGCGGCCGGAGTCGTCGCGAAGAAAAAATTATCCCAACCCGTGCGCGGCACGGGCGCGTGGGACGATGCCATGATCAAGGCGCGCGGCCAGGCCGAGCGCTACGTGCGCGCGCTGCCGACCGACGAGCCGAATCCACCCTTCCTCATCGTCGTGGACGTGGGGCACACCTTCGAGCTGTTCGCCGACTTCTCGCAAGCGGGCAAAGCCTACCTGCCGTTTCCCGACCCGCGCACCTTTCGCGTCCGTTTGGCCGATCTCGCCGACGAAAAAATCCGCGCCCGCCTCCGCCTCGTCTGGACCGACCCCGCCGCGCTCGATCCGGCGAAGCAATCCGCCGATGTCACCCGCGAAGTCTCCGCGCACCTCGCCGAACTCGCCAAATCGCTGGAGCAAGCCGGGCACGAGCCGGACCTCGTCGCCCAATTCCTCACCCGCTGCCTGTTCTGCATGTTCGCCGAGGATGTCGAACTCCTGCCCCAGGACAGCTTCCGCGAATTGCTCGAATCCCTGCCCGCCGACGGCGTGGGCTTTGAACAACTCGTGCAACAACTCTTCCGCGAGATGAACACCGGCACGGGCAAGGGCATCTCCGTGGTGCTCCGCAAGAAACTGCTCCACTTCAACGGCGGCCTCTTTGCCAACGACACCGTTCTCCCGATCAACGGCCTGCAACTCGGCCTGCTCAAGGAAGCCGCCCGGCAACACTGGGCCAGCGTCGAACCCGCCATCTTTGGCACGCTGCTCGAACGCGCGTTGAACCCGGACGAACGCCACAAGCTTGGCGCGCACTTCACCCCGCGCGCCTACGTCGAACGCCTCGTCCTGCCCACCGTCATCGAACCGCTCCGCACCGAGTGGGCCAATGTCCGCGCCGCCGCCATCACCCACGCCCGCGCCGGCGACCTGAAAAAAGCCCGCGCCGAGGTGAACGCCTTTCACGAGCGGCTCTGCCGGCTGACCGTGCTCGATCCCGCATGCGGCGTGGGCAACTTCCTTTACGTCTCCCTGCAACATCTGAAAATTCTGGAAGGCGAAGTCCTCGATTTCGCCGCGCAGTTTGGCGAGAACTTCAAACTCGAACTCGGAGAGAAGTACACCATTGACCCGCACCAGTTCCTTGGACTGGAGATCAATCCCCGCGCCGCCGCCATTGCCGAACTCGTGCTGTGGATTGGCTACCTGCAATGGCATTTCAGGCTGCACGGCAAACGCACGCCGCCCGAGCCGATTCTGCGCGCGTTCAAAAACATCCAGTGCCGGGATGCCGTGCTCGCCTACGACGGCGACCCGCAACCCGTGACCTGGGCGATGGCGGCCGCGAATCCCGACCTGCCGGGATTGCCGGATGAGGTGCGCGAGAAACTCCGTAGCCGCCGACGTGAGGAGGCGGACGGCTCAGGCCTGGCAACGAATCCGCCTCCTTACGTCGGCGGCTACGATGAAGTGATCACCGTCTGGGATCGGCGCAGTATGAAAACGGACCTGGTCACGGGCCGCAAAGTGCCGGACGAAACCAAGCGCGTGCCGTTGCTCACCTACACCAAGCCGCGCCCCGCAACCTGGCCTGACGCGGATTTCATCGTTGGCAATCCGCCGTTCATCGGCACGGCGCGGATGCGCGAAGACTTGGGCGATGGCTACGCCGAAACGCTCCGCGCCACTTATCCCGCCGTGCCGGAATCTGCCGACTTCGTTTTGTATTGGTGGCACAAGGCCGCCGAACTTGTGCGCGCGGGAAAGGCGAAACGCTTTGGCCTGATCACGACGAACAGTCTGCGGCAGACCTTTGCGCGTCGCGTGGTGCAGATGCATTTGAATCCCGGAGCGCGGGCGGTCCCCGCCCGCAGCGCGTTGTATGAAACAGCGACTCCGGAAGATTCCAACGCGGCCGACCTTGCGGAGCCGCAGCGACCGGGGACCGGTCGCGGTCCGTCCGAACCGCTCTCCCTCGTCTTTGCCATACCCGATCATCCGTGGGTGGACACGGCGGAAGGCGCGGCGGTGAGGATTGCCATGACCGTGGGCGCGGCGGGCGAACACATGGGCGAACTTCTGGAAGTGACCGACGAACAACCGCAGGACGACGGCTCGGAAAAAGTTTCGTTCAAGTCACAGCACGGAAAAATTTCGGCCAACCTAACCGTTGGCGCTGATGTAAATGCAACGGTTAAATTACAGGCAAATGAAGGTCTGACCAGTCGAGGCATGATGCTGTTTGGTGATGGCTTTATTATCACGCCAGACGAAGCGAAAAAACTTGGACTTGGAAAAATTCGTGGTCTGGAAAAACATATTCGACTTTATCGAAACGGAAGAGATCTGACAGATACACCGCGCGGTTTCATGGTCATTGATTTGTTCGGCCTGCCCCTTGAAACAATCCGCCTAAAGTTTCCAGAAGTCTATCAGCACATTCTCACGCGAGTGAAGCCAGAACGTGATGCGAACAGAGATAAGTCTATTCGTGAAAATTGGTGGATATTTGGACGACCTCGCACCGAATTGAGGCCGGCGATGGAAGGTCTCAAGCGTTACGCCGTAACTGTCGAAACTGCAAAACATCGCTGGTTTGAATTTTTGGACGGCTCAATTATTCCTGACAACCGGCTTGTTGTATTCGCCTTCGACGACGCATTTTTTCTTGGCGTTCTTGGCAGCCGCATTCACGTCGTTTACACAATCGCCACAGGCGGCACGTTGGAAGACCGACCGGTTTACAACAAAACGCGCTGCTTCGATCCGTTTCCTTTTCCGTTGTGCGGGGAAGCGGAGCGGGAGCGGATACGGAAGCTGGCGGAGGAATTGGACGCGCACCGCAAGCGGGTGCAAGCCCAGCACGGCCTCACCCTCACCGGCCTTTACAACGTGCTGGAAAAATTGCGGAGCTTTGACGGAGCGCGGGCGGTCCCCGCCCGCAGCGCTTCGACTGAAACAGCGACTCCGGAAAATTCCAGCACGCCCGACCCGGCCCACCCGCTGCGGACGGGGACCGTCCGCGCTCCGTCAGTTGAGTTGACGGCGAAGGAAAAACTCATCCACGACCAGGGCCTGGTCTCCGTGCTCAAACAGTTGCACGACGATCTCGACGCCGCCGTGTTCGCGGCCTACGGCTGGCCCGCCACGCTCACTGACGCCGAAATCCTTGAACGGCTGGTGACGTTGAACGCCGAACGCGCCGCCGAGGAAAAGCGCGGCATCATCCACTGGTTGCGCCCCGAGTATCAGATCAAAGCCGTCGGACGGACGAGTTACACGAGTCCCACTCTCAACCTCCCGGAATCGCAAACGAAGAAGCAGAAGAAATTGGGGACTCGTGCAACTCGTCCCTCCGGCAAAATGGCCTGGCCGAAAGCCTTGGCCGGGCGCGTGCAAGTGGTGGAGGCGGCGTTGCACGCGGTCGGCGCACCCGTCGCGCCTGCCGAACTGGCGAAGCAATTCAAGCGCGCCAAGCCCGCCGCCGTGTTGGAGATTCTGCAAACCCTCGTCACCCTGGGCCGCGCCCGCAAGCAAGGTGGACAGTTCACAAGATGAAATTGTTCTAGGCTGAATCGAAAAACACAATTGTTAAGGCGGCCGCATGAGCGACAATTTCGAGACAGACGAGTTCCTGCCCATCAGCAAACTGGATTGGAGTTTTGACGCCGTGCCGGACACTGAGCTGGTGGCTTGCTGCCTTTGGGAATATGCGAGGGAATCGCCGACCATCATAATGGCGTCGCAAGTCGAATGGACTCACACACGCGACATATGGTTTCGCGAAGCCTATAAAAATGATTCCAAATTGAAAGCGGAGCATGATGAAGAAGCCGCCCGGATAGAGCGGAGGGTGAAGGCGGTCGGATTTGATTACGGGGTTTTCGCAGATAAGTTTTGGGCCACCGATCTGGCATTGATAAAGATCTACCAGTCGCTACAAAGTTACGTGGGGGGCGGCGGCCGACCTTGGCAAAGATTACCCACTGAAGCACGCGCCAGTTTGGCGGGAGAGGTCTCCAAGGCTATATGTTTGAACCCGTTGGCCGACGCGACAGTTGGCGAGTTGGAAGAATTGTGGAATGCAAACCGCGCAGCACTTGATGAAGTAAGATCAGGCCCGGTGCCGGGGTATGACGATAGCGAGGAAGCAGCGCTCTGGGCCGAAACAACACCGGTATATCTCAAAGAAGGAACTGTCATATCTTCCGGCAGCATGGCAGCGGCATTTGCGATTGATTTCACCCGCTTTACGGACAAAGAAATTTCTGACAGTTTTCTTGGCTGGTTGAAGGCCCATCGCCCAAAAGCATGGGCACGACCCAAGCGGGTTTTCCCCGATGCCAAACAGAAAGGCCGAAAGCAGATTGAGTTTCGGGTTGCGCTTGAGCGATTGGGCCTGACGCGGTTGTTGCATTGGTACTCACCCGAAGAAATTCGCCACGAAGTGCCACCAGCGTGGACGAAATACGGGAAGAAGAAGAATGATTTCCGCCGCGAAGTGCGCGAAGTCACGAAATTCTTCCACAGGCTTTTCCCGTTCCTGCCGCCGGGGGAGCGCCCAAGTTCTGAAACGCGCAAGGGAGTTTGGTTTCCTGAAATGATGGCGATTTGCGACAAGGTCGAACGTGATATGGGCCTGAGGTGAGGGCATAAAATAGGCCGGCATTTCCCGCCCTCTGCCGCTGCCCGTGCCGATGTGCCTATTTTAGGACGTGAGCATGATCTCAGTCTCATCTTCGGCGATCGCGGCCATCGGTTACGCGGGCGGCACGCTGGCAGTGCGGTTTCACACCAGCGCCGCCGTTTATTTTCATCACGGCGTTCCCTACGAGCTTTTTGAACGCTTCCTGCATTCCGGCTCCAAAGGCGCTTTTTACAATCACTACGTTCGCGGGCGATACCGATGAACGAGAATGGACATGAGAACAGGAACGGCGCGCACGGAGTGTCGCGCCCTACCCGGCGCAAAACGATGTCACTGAAACAACTCGCGGCCAACCGGCGAAACGCGCAAAAGTCCACCGGCCCGAAAACGCCGGCCGGAAAGACCGTCTCCCGGATGAACGCCATGAAACACGGTTTGCTGGCCCGGCAGGTGGTCGTGCGCGGCCTCAAATTGCGCGAATCGTCCCACGAATTCAAAACGTTGTGCCGGGATTATTACGAGCATTTGATGCCGGTCGGGCCGCTGGAGGAAATGCTGGTGGGGCAGATTGTGACCACACAATGGCGTTTGCGGCGCGCCCGCACAGCGGAGTCGGGCGAAATCGCTTTAAGCGTGGACGACGGCTGCTGGGAGCGAGCGCATCCCAATCTGGCGCGACAGTGGGCGAATGGACTGATGTTTGGCGACCCGCTCAGTTCGATGCGCGATTCGCTCATGGGTAATATGTTTCTGGAACTGCCATTGAAGGAAGTGCGCGCGGCGGTGGCCAGAGATGGTGAATTGACCGAAGCGGCCATTCAGGGCGTCCTCGCCTCGTTTGCGGGCAAGCCAAACATGCTAACGCGGAAACTGACGGCGTTTCGCGCGCAATTGGCCCGGGATCCCGACGGACTGGACACATCGGCGCGGCGGGCCAAACATCAGCAGCAGGTTTTGGATTACCTGGACAATGAACTCCGCCAGCTCAGGTGGAGGAAATCCACCTGCCAGGAACGCGAAGACAAACAGGATGAGGCGCGGCAGGCAGCCGCGGTGCTGCCGCCCATGGAAGTGCTCGATAAAATCCTGCGCTACGAAACCGCGCTGGAACGGCAATTATTCCGGGCCATGAACCAGCTTGAACGGCTGCAACGGCGGCGGCAGGGTGAAAATGTTCCGCCGCCAGTGACCATGGAGATTTCCGCCCGGGCTTGAACCATGAAGAATTACGAAACGAACCCAAAACGGAAACACGGAATCAGC
>JALOTT010000342.1 GCA_025457745.1 Verrucomicrobiota bacterium | reverse complement strand
CGTCAATCTGACTGTCGCAAACGGTAATAGCCGCTTGCGTTCGGAAGCGGGGAAAGGGATGTCAAAAAATCCAGCCGGTTGGTGACGATGCCGAAGGGGAAAAACAACGCCGCCAGATTCGTCTTGTATTCGATGGTCGTCCACGGCGCGGCGCGATTCCAAGTCAGGCGGAGTTGAGTCCCAGCGTTCGTTGGGCTGGCTGCGATCGTGGGTGCCGGCGTGGTGAGCCGCGCCGCCCATTCCGTCAGGACTGGTTGAAACGTCGCGTTATCAATGTCCGACACATACAGCTCGCAAAAGGTCGAGCCGTAGGTTTCAAACGCGTAACGGACACCGTCAGCGGGAGTGCCATTCGTGACATTGCCCGGCGCGGTGAATGGTGACGTCCAGGAAGTCAGCGCTTGAAAGCCGTTCCAAGTGTTGGTTTGCGAGAGATGTAGCGCGGTGCCGAAGCTGGTGACGGGATAACCGGTCATGGGTTCCGCGTTAGGGGCCGGGCGGCTGGCGGCCAGATTTTCCATGAAGAAACCCACGCGCGGGCGCGTCACGCCGTTGAATTCCGCGAGCAATTGTCGCCGGATGTATTCCCACGCTTCCACGCCGCCGTAGGCCGCGTTCTCGTTGTCCTGGATTTTCCAAAATCCGATCTGCACAAACTTGTTTGGAAAATTCGTCGTGAGCGCGCGCAATTCCCGCTGAATGGCGACCAGCAGATTGCTGCGCGAGTAGGTGGGAAAATTCCGCAACTGCATTTCATTGGGATCGCGCACCCCGGTAAATCCGCCGGGCAGATAGGGGTCAATCACGTCGAGCATCGGGTGATCGCGCAAGGGATAACCCCCGAAAACATTGGTCGCCAGCGCGGCTAGAAATCTGGCGCGTTGTTCCAACAGATACGAATCCCACGGCACTGGGCGGGTCAGGGGATTTCCCAAACGGTCTTCGCCGGGCCACGTCGTCACACCGGGAGTTGATGCGATGTAAGCCGGGTCGAATGGCGTGAGGATCAACGAGAGCTTCAGGTTGCGCGGTGTCAGTTGGGTGAGAATGTTTGAAATGATTGTAAAGTTGTAGCTGCCCGGCCCGGTTTCCATCGTTTCCCAACTCGCGCGCAGCACGTAGCCGGTGACAAACGGATTGGTGCGGATGTTGGCGTTGCGCATCGAGACGCCGCCAATCGTCGAACCCTGCGCGCTGTCGAGAACGTAAATGCCGCGCGGGCGACCGGCGGAAGATGTGTTTGAATTGGTGGGCGTGGAATTCGTGCTGCCGAACAAGCCCCATTGCGTGAACCAGTCGCGGATGTCTTGTAGAACTTCGTCCTTGGTGGCGGGATTGCTGACCAAATCATGCCCGATGCCAGCGAAGAGAATGCGGTTGTTCGGCACACCGTTGCTTGTGAGGATGGATTGCAGCGTGGCGGATTGCGTGGGGGAAACCGTGGTGTCCGCCGTGCCGTGCAACATCAGAAACGGCGCGGTGACGCCGGCGACTTCCTGCACGGCGGGCGCGGCGAAGCTGGTGTCGCTCGTGCCGGAAGTCCCGCCCGCGGTGATGGCGGCAACTTTAATTTGATTACTGATCGCGCCGCAAAGTCCGGCGGTGGCGAACGCGCCCATGCTGTTGCCGTAGGCGGCGATGCGGTTCGTGTCCACATAACCGAGGCTCGCGAGAATCGTCAGGCACGCGCGCGCGCGACGATTGTTCTCAGGACACCAACCTTCGGTGCCTGGCGTGTTGGTGTCGCTGATATGCGTGTAATCCGGCCCGATGCAGACCGCGCCCCAGTTCGTCATCTCGCGGGCTTTGGGCAAGGAGAAACCGACGGCGCTACCGCCCTTGCCGTGACCAATGAGGACGCCGGGCAACGACCCATTCGTGGCGGGCTTGGAAAGTATGCCGGTGATGGTCACGCCGCCGTCGCTGGGATTGTACGTCCAGTTTTCTCCCGTCAGCGTGAAGCCGGGGAGGGATTGGGCCAACGCAAATCCAATCGCTGCGAAATACCAAACCAGCATCAGCAGATAAATCATCACACGCCGGGGCATAATTCCGTTTGGGGAGACGAATGGAATAACTTGGAGGTTACGCCGGACTGCGATAGTCAGCCGGAAATCACAAGGGTCAACGGCCTGGGCGAAATCAGCCCGAAGGAATTCGTGCAATTCATCGGCAAGGAAATGCGCTTGGGCAAATTCCAATGTGTGCCAAAGGCTGCGGACAAAATGCGCAGCATACTTCGCGTTTGGTCCGACTTTCTGTAAAGTATGGTTGCTTCGCCACAAAGAGTTTTGGCTTAATGGCGTCCGTTCATGAATTCAGCGAAGAAAAAGAAAGATTTGAATCAGCCGGAATTGCCCATTGAAGGTGCAAAGCCTGTCGCGGCAGAAACCAAGCCCGCCGACGCGAAACAAAGCAAAACCAAATCTTCGGCCAGTGGCAACGGGGTGCAGCACGTCGTCGCGGAAGACTTTTCGGCAACCATCGCCCATCGGCCGTTCAACCCGAAGAAGCTCGAAGCCGGTTTGCACGCCCGCGTGGATCGTGGGTTTCTTGATTACGCCAGTTACGTCATCCGTGATCGCGCGATTCCTAATCTCGCGGACGGGCTGAAGCCGGTCCAGCGGCGTATCATGTGGGCGCTGCACGAGAAGGACGACGGGCGCTTCATCAAGGTCGCCAATGTCGTCGGCCACACGATGCAGTATCATCCGCACGGCGACGCGTCCATCGGCGACGCGCTCGTAGTGCTGGCGAACAAACGTTACCTCATCGAAGGCCAGGGGAATTTCGGCAACATCTTCACCGGCGACCCCGCGGCCGCGCCACGTTACATCGAGTGCCGGCTCACGGACCTCGCGCGCACGGAACTGTTCAACGACGAGATCACCGAGTTTGTGCCGAGCTACGACGGGCGCAACAAAGAACCCGTCGCGCTGCCGTGCAAACTGCCGCTTACGCTGATGCTCGGCACGGAAGGCATCGCGGTCGGATTGGCCGCGCGGATTTTGCCGCACAATTTTCCCGAACTGCTCGAAGCGCAAATCGCGATCCTGAAGCAGCAGCCGTTCAAGTGCCTGCCCGATTTCCCGACCGGCGGCCTGATGGACGCGCGCGATTATCAGGATGGCAAAGGCAGCGTGAAAGTCCGCGCCAAGATCAAGGCGAAGGACGAAGCCACCGTCGTCATCAAGGAGATTCCGCCCACGACCTCCACGGAATCGCTCATCGCGTCCATCGAAGACGCCACGCAGAAGGGCAAGCTCAAGGTTAAATCCATCAACGATTTCACCTCCGAAGCCGTCGAGATCGAGCTCAAGTGTCCCGCCGGCGTGGAGGCGGAGAAGTTGATTGATGCGCTCTACGCGTTCACCGATTGCGAGGTGTCCATTGCCAGCCGCATTGTTGTCATCAAGGACAATCGCCCGGTGGAGTTGACGGTTTCGGAAATTCTGCGCGAGAACACGGAGAAACTGGTGGATACGCTGAAGCGTGAACTCCAGCTCAAGGAGCAGAAGCTCCAGGACGAACTGCATTACCGCACGCTGGAGCGCATTTTTATTGAGGAGCGCATTTACAAGTTGATCGAAAGATGCAAAACCGCCGAAGCGGTGACTGCAGCGGTTTATGACGGCTTCAAACCGTTCAAGCGGCAACTCGTGCGCGGCATCGTGGACGCGGACGTGGAGCGTTTGCTGCAGGTTCGCATCCGCCGGATTTCGCTTTTCGACATCAACCAACACCGGCAGGAAATGGAGAGGGTGAAAGCCGACCTCGCCGAAACACGGAAGAACCTCAAGAACCTGACGCGCTACGTTATTGGCCATCTTCAAGCGTTACTGGAAAAATACGGCCCGCAATATCCGCGCCTGACCACCAAGTCCGCGCGCCACGAGGAAGTAGACGTGAAGGCCGCCGCGTTCAAGGCTTTCAAAGTCGCCTATGACCGTGAGAGCGGCTACGTGGGTTACAAAGTGAGCGGCGAGGAGTTCAAGGTCGAATGCACCAAGTTCGACAAGGTGTTGCTCGTGTTCAAAGACGGCACTTACAAAGTCACGGAGTTGCCGGAAAAACTATTCGTCGGGCCGGAACTTTTTTACTGCGGCCTGCCGGATCGCGAGACGGTGTTCACCTGCGCCTACACCGACCGCAAGGCGAGCTACCTCAAGCGCTTCAAATTCGGCGGCACGATTCTGAACAAGGCCTATCTCTGCATCCCGGACAAATCGCGCATTTTGCTCTTCGCGCCGGGCACCCCGGAGATTCTCTACGTTCGCTACAAACCCGCGCCGCACCAGAAGATCAATCAGCAGACGTGCGATCCGAAGCACATCGAAGTGAAAAGCCCGAAAACCCGAGGGCGCATGCTTTCGATCAAGGACGTCTCGTCCGTGACCACCGAGCCAACCCGCGGCTGGGATGAGAAGGCGACCACGACGGAGATTCTCTTCGTCTGACGCCGCGCTCCTGCTTCTTCGCTGCGGAGATTTGGAACAGGCCGAGTGTGGGCAAGACGACGCCGGCACGCACCTTGTTGACCATCTTGAAATTCACGTTCTCCATCCACACGCCTGCGCTCAGGCTGTGATGGTTGTGGACCGAACTCATTTTCGTTTAGGGGTATTGACATGACTCCACCTGACGCTACTCCTTGTGGTGTGCGAGGGCGTTGAACGTGACTGGTGAAACCTGAACAGACTGCTGGGCCAAACGG
>JALOTT010000341.1 GCA_025457745.1 Verrucomicrobiota bacterium | reverse complement strand
CTGGGAGCAGGACAACATCCTCCATGTTTTCTACAAGTTGACGGGGGGACAGGGCTACAGCTCGACCAACAACGCCTCTTCGGTCGGCGTACTGGAATGGGATGCCTCCACGTATTTCAATCCTCATCCCGAACTGCGCGTTGCCCTCACGAACGGCACTGCCAAGCTCACCTGGCCGGCGCAGCCGGGCTGGAGCTACCAGGTGCAGTCCAGCACGAATCTCTTGAACTGGACGACGGTGACCACGCTCGAAGGCAAGTCATGGAATCTGGAGGCTGTCGTCCCCATCCCGGCCGCCAGTTCGGTTTTCTGGCGGGTGGCACTCCGCGAAGGCGGATTCTGAGTTCTGATTGGCCGGCCGCGTGGCCCATCGCGTGTTCAACCCGCAGGATTGCAGCGGTGGAGCGCAACGCTGAAAGGCTTCTTTGCATTGCACACAAGTCTCTCTTTCCCGCGATGCTCCGGTTCACCAGTGGGTCATGGATGCCAAAGCGCCCGCACTCTTGCCATGCCCTTCCTTGTCATCGCGCGTACCTCTGACAATCGTGATGGCACGACGACCATCGTCATGCGCGAAGCCGCGCCGCTGGCAAACGCTCCCGCGACCCGTTACTGTCATGTCGCCGTGAGTATCGTTCCGTGAAAACCAAAGCACTCCAATCGTTGCTCGCGTTAACCATTTCGCTGATTTCAGCGGCAAGCGTGGCCTGTGGGCAGACTTACGATTTCTCCACCGCAACCGCGCAACTCCAGGACAACCGCAACCTGTATGGCAACCGGGTGATTGCGATCATCGAGCAGGGCGATCGGGGCGAGATTTTCCGCTTCCAGGCCGGCGCGATCGGAGCGAACACCAAAACGGGTATTGCTTCCTGCACCAAGTGGTTCTCGGGCGCGATCGTGTTCATCTGCGCCGTGCGCGGCTACCTCTGGCTGGATGATTGCATCGGCCAATACCTTCCCCTCTTCGACACCTACGGCAAAGGTGACATCACGATCCGCCAATGATTTGCGATGAAGTCGGGGCTGCAACTCGACGGGCCGGAATACGAGACCGACCGCACGCTGACGCTGGCGAAGGTGCGCGAACTCGGCCAGGAGGACAACACGCTCATCTTCTTCTACAGCGACAACGGCGGGCCGACGCCGCAGACCACCTCGCGCAACGAACCGTTGCGCGGCTACAAAGGCCAGTTGTTCGAGGGCGGCATCCGCGTGCCGTTCCTCGCCCAGTGGAAGACGAAGCTGCCCGCGGGCCGGACCCACACCCAGGGCGTGATGGCCTTTGACATTCACGCCACCGCGCTCGTCGCGGTTGGCGGCAAGCTGCCGACGGCGTGGACCTGATGCCATTCCTGCTCGGCGAAAAAGACGGGACGCCGCACGGTCGCCTGTTCTCGGGCGGGCCAGCAGAAAGCCGCGCGCATCGGCGATTGGAAACTCGTGGACACCCGCAGCGACGCGCCTATGTTCTTCAACCTCAAGGATGACATCGGCGAGCAGCACGACCTCGCCGCGCAGAACCCGGCCAAGTTGAAAGAACTTCAGACCGCCTACGAAGCGTGGGCGAAGGAAATGCAGCCCGCGCAATGGGTGCGCCAGGACAGCCGCACGCCAGGCGCGGGCAAAACCACGGCCCAAGGCGTGCCGCGCGGCGGCGGAATCGAGGCCCGCTTCCAGCAATACGACCGGAACAAGGACGGCAAGCTGACTCCCAAAAAATTCCCGCGCGCCGACATCTTCAAGCAAATGGACAAGAACGCCGACGACGTCGTGACGCTCGACGAAGTGAAAGGCTTCTACGGCGGCAGTCGGCGGCAAAGCGCGGACAAGAAATAATGACGGGCATTCCTCCAGAAAACTTAGAAAATTCTTGTTGTTGTCAACTGAGGCGTTCCTGGCCACTCTCCCGTCATGGCCCGCAAGTTGAGAGTTGACCAAGCCGGCGGGATTCATCACTCCATGTCTGGCAGAGCGCTTGGGGACAGCAACTCGCGGCGATCTGAATCACTTGTTGTATTGCCTGACATAGGCTGACGAAAAGTAGTCATTATCAAGAACAGACTCTCTGCGAGCCCTTTAAGCCAAGGCCAAAGAGTTGGCCGTAGCCAAACTCCAAAGCTGCCGGGATCGCGAGGATTGATTGTCCATGTCTGAATCCAAACTCATTCTGCTGACCGGCGCGACCGGCTATGTCGGCGGGAGATTGCTGCCATTGCTGGTCGCGGATGGCTGGCGCGTGCGGTGTCTGGCGCGGCAGCCGGAACATTTGTCGCCCCGTGTGCCGGCCGGCGTCGAAGTGGTGCAAGGCGACTTGCTCGACGCGGCATCTCTATCGGCGGCCATGCAGGGCGTGGAAGCCGCGTTTTATCTGGTTCATTCGATGGGTGCGACGGGCGATTTTGAAACGCAGGACCGTCTGGCCGCGGAGAATTTCGCCGCCGCCGCGCGCGCCGCGGGTGTCCAGCGCATCATTTATCTCGGAGGCTTGGGTGAGGATGAACCGGATTTGTCGGCACACCTGCGCAGCCGGCACGAGGTGGGAGAGCGATTGCGGGCGCACGATGTGCCGGTGATCGAGTTCCGGGCGTCCATCATCATTGGCTCGGGCAGCTTGTCCTTCGAAATGATCCGGGCATTGGTGGAGCGGTTGCCGGCCATGATCATGCCGCGCTGGGTGAACGTGCCGGCCCAGCCCATTGCCATTAACGACATTCTCGCCTATCTGCTGGCGGGGCTGGACGTGCCGCTCGACGGAAATAAAACCTTTGAGATCGGCGGCGCCGACCGGGTGTCTTACGGCGACATCATGCGTGAATACGCCCGTCACCGAGGACTCAAGCGCCTCATGATTCCCGTGCCCGTGCTCACGCCCCGGCTCTCTAGCTTGTGGCTGGGACTGGTCACCCCGATCTACGCGCGCATCGGGCGCATCCTCGTGGACAGCATGCGCCACGAAACGGTGGTGCGGGATGGCGCGGCGCTGGAGATGTTTCCCATCCGCCCGATGGGCATTCGCGGAGCCATCGCGGCCGCCTTGCGCAATGAGGACCGCGAGCTTGCTCAAACTCGTTGGTCCGACTCGCTCTGCACCGCGAATCCGAAACGCGACTGGGGCGGCGTCCGTTTCGGCAACCGCATCGTGGACACGCGCACTGTCACGGTGGCCGCAACCCCGGAGGCGGCCTTTGCGGCGATTGAACGGATTGGCGGAGCCACCGGCTGGTATTTTGGCAACGCGCTATGGCAACTGCGCGGCTGGCTCGATCTACTCGTGGGCGGAGTCGGCATGCGTCGCGGTCGCCGGGATGCCAGTCACCTTTTGCCGGGCGATGTGGTGGACTGTTGGCGGGTGGAATCAATCGAGCCGCCTCGCCACCTGCGGCTCACCGCGGAAATGAAACTGCCTGGTCGGGCGTGGCTTGAATTCGACGTGAAACCGGTCGCGGGAGGCGTGACACTCCGGCAATCCGCGACGTTCGATCCGGTCGGATTGTCAGGCCTTGCCTATTGGTACATGCTCTTCCCGGTCCACGAACTGGTGTTTCGCGGGATGATTCGCAACCTGGGTCGCGCCACCGTGGCAGTTGGGGCTGAAACCAAAAACGTCAATCCAACTGCGCCAAAACCCAGCCGCTGACTTTGCTCTGAGCCAAAATCATTCAGCACGGAACGTATTCGCATTTGGCATCCGGTTTCGCTCAGAACATCCAACGTGACTCCGGTAATCCGCTTGATCTCCGAAAACCAAGGCGCAGACTTCGTCTCGGGGATGACCTGCATCGGAGTGCCTTGATCGCCCGGGGAAAGCCCAACCGGGTGGCTTACCAGAAGCCGACTTCCAGAGGTTTTTTGTGTCACCAGACTTCAGCTTTTCACCGGCTCAAAAGAATAGACAAAAATCATACAGGCACGGCTTAGGCGAGCTGTCGGCACAAGGCGAATAGTTATAAAAGTAAATAAAAATAGGCATATAGCGAGTCATTGCCGCATAAATAAATTATTGAAAAATAATCTGAACAAACTATTGACAACTAAACAAAGATTCGATATGGTCTCCACAATTGTAATGCTGCTTGGCAGCAAGCTGAACGTGAAAACAAAACGTGAACATCGGATTACAAACGCAAAAGTCGCCCAGTGCCGGCTCATCGAATGCTGGTTTGACAAGCCGACTCGCTTTGCGGTGGTCGTCCGGGTTCGCACCAAAACACAACCCACAAGACTCCATACGAAGCATGAAAAACATCCGCATCCTCGCCCTCACATTGTTGACCGCCACGGCGGTCACCACCAACTTGGCTCACGCCGACACCGGTTGCGCCAGTAAAAAAGACATCGTCGCTGTCGCCTCCAGCGCGGGCAGCTTCAACACCCTCGTCGCGGCGGTAAAAGCGGCGGGCCTCGTCGAGACCCTGCAAGGCGCCGGCCCGTTTACGGTCTTCGCGCCGACGGACGAAGCCTTCGCAAAATTGCCCAAGGGCACAGTGGAAGACCTGCTCAAGCCCGAGAACAAGGAAAAGCTCGTCGCCATCCTGACCTACCACGTCGTGCCCGGCAAGGTCATGGCGGCGGATGTGAAAACCATGAAGGCCAAGACCGTCAACGGGAAAGAACTGAGCATCAAGGTGGAAGACGGCAAAGTGACGGTGGACAACGCCAAGGTCGTCAAGACCGACGTGGCCGCCAGCAATGGCGTCATCCACGTCATTGATACGGT
>JALOTT010000036.1 GCA_025457745.1 Verrucomicrobiota bacterium | reverse complement strand
TGGAGCGTGTGCGCCTTAATCTCGCCTACCGCATTGTGAATCAGGCGAACACTCTGATTCTGGAAGCGGAAACCTTCCACGTCTGCGCCGGGCTGAACGAGAAACCGAAGCGTTTGCCGGAAGAACTTGCCGACCGGTTGCGGCCTTACCTTGGGGCCGCCGAAGGCAACGCCTGAGCATTCCGCGAGCCTGTGCCGCCCTTGCGCAAATCCATTCCTCTGAAGACGGTCGTTGCCCGGCTTTGCCCGCAGTGTGCGCTCTGCTGCAACGGCGTCCTTTTCAAGGACGTTGAACTCCAACCCGGCGACGACGCGACAAAGCTGAAGCCGCTCGGATTGCCGCTTTCCCCAATCGGCAATCGGCAATCGGCAATTCACAATTTCAGATTCCCCCAGCCTTGCGCCGCGCTCGATGGCTGCCGGTGTCGCATCCATGCCGACCGGCCCGCGCGTTGCCGGCAATTCGAGTGCGCCCTGCTCAAGTCCGTGGCCGCCGGCAAAACCGAAGTGGACGCCGCGCTCCGCGCCATCCGCGTCGCGCGACAGCGCGCCGATCAAGTCCACGCTCTCCTGCGTGAGGTTGGCGATGTGGACTCAAAGCTCGCCCTGAGCTTGCGGTTCAAGCGGACGAAGCGACGCTTTGAAGCCTCGCCCCCCGACGACGCGCGCGCCGAGGTATTCGGCCGGCTCACGCTCGCCGTGCATGACCTGAATCTGTGGCTGCGCGGAAAGTTTTATCCCTGAATCACAGGGCGCGGATTTGATCGAGCCGCTGACAGAGGTCTTTGAGACCTTCAGGGGAATCGCCGCCGGATTGCTCGGTGATGAGGTAACCTTCGTAACCAACCTCGCGGAGCGATTTCAAGATGCCCTTCCAATTGTTGGCGCCCTCCAGCAGCCGCACCTTGAAACCTTCCCAGTCGTTGCCGAATCGCATGGCGCGGTCGCGGCTGTATTCCTTGATGTGGACGCGGTTGATGCGCCGACCGAGCTTGTTGATCCACGCAATCGGATCGCCGTAGCGGATGATGTTGCCACAATCGAAATGCCACCCGACCCACGGGCTGTTGATTTCTTCGAGGTAGCGGAGCGCCTCATCTTCCTTGGTGATGAAATCGTTCCAGACGTTTTCGACGGAAATCTTCACGCGCAGTTCTTCAGCCAGAGGAATGGCCTTGCGGATTTCCGCGATGGAGCGCGTCCAACATTCCTCGCAGGTGGTGCCCTTCCCAACTTTGCCCGGGACGAGCAGGACCGAACCGGCGCCGTAGCGTTTGGCGTCGCGCAGGCATTGCTTCAGCCCTGCCAAACCCTCCTCGCGCACTTTTGGATCGGGATCGGAAAGCGGCATTTCCCAATGAAGCTTGCCGCACACGCTGGCGATTTCCAATCCAGCCTCATCGCGCGCGCGCAGGACTTCGTCCTGGTCCATATGACTCATCATCTCCGCGCCATCGAATCCGGCGGCCTTGATGGCTTTCATTTTTTCGAGCACCGTGGCTTTCACGCCAACCGTCCCCCACATGATGGCTTTCTTCATCAGTCGTTGGTCGGAAGTGGCGGGCGGCTTTTCGTCCGCTGCGAAAGCGGACGGGCCGAGGGCGGCGAGGGCGAGGGTGGCGCTGCTGGTTTTCAAGAAATCACGGCGGGTGTGAGTTGTCGTATTCATAGGTTAAATCACAAGTCATTGCGTGTTTCTTTTTGCGTGTGGCATCAATTATGAAACCGGCGCCCGCCGCTGCTTGACGCAACACGCCACACGCCACATTTTCAAACCAGTTTCGTGAATCCCGGCACTGCCATCGGCGCGATGGGGAGATTCATTTTCCAATCGAGTTTTTCAGGCACGAGTTGTTCCTTCGAATTGCAGGCGTCCTCCCAGGTGATTTCCTGGCCGGTGTAGGCGGCCATGCGCCCCATGATGCCCAGCATCGTGCTGTGCGCCATCCACTCGCCATCGTTGATCGGCTCGCCCTTGCGGATGCGGGCGAACAGCTCGTTGTGCTCCACCTGATACATCTCAATCTTCGGTCCTTCGCTCCGGTAACGCCAGGTTTGCTTGCCGCGGATGAACGGGTCTTGCCAGCCGCTTTTTCCAATCCCGTCCGCGCCCAAGAGATAATCCGAATTATCATTGAAACAGTTGTTGATCTGCCGCTGGCCGAGAAAGCCGCGCACGTCATTGGGGAACTCGTAAACGACGAACATGTGATCGTAAATGTTGCCCTCGTTGTTGGAGGTCTGTCGTCCCCCGACGGCCACGCACTTGATCGGCGACGCGTCCTTCATGGCCCAGGCGACTTTGTCCACGCTGTGGCAGGCCTGCTCCACGAGGCCATCGCCGGAAAGCCAGCCGAAGTTATACCAGTTGCGCAGTTGCCATTCGAGATCGCCCATGCCCTGGGGACGTTCGCCGGCCAGAGGCATCGGTTTGACGCGGCCCGCGTAGTAGGTGGCGTAGATCGCGCGAATTTCGCCAATCGCGCCCGCGTGGATGCGTTTGTAAAACTCGCGCCGGGGGATGTCATACCGCCAGCAAAAGCCGGCCACGAGCGCCAGTTTCTTCTCCTTGGCGACCTTCGTGGATTCGAGCACCGAGCGGACGCCGGGCGCGTCGGTAGCCATCGGCTTTTCGCAGAAAACGTGCTTGCCTGCTTCCACCGCCGCCTTGAGATGCCCCGGGCGGAAACCCGGCGGGGTCGCCAGCAACACCACGTCCACGCCGCTAGCAATCACCTTTTGATACGCGTCCAGACCGGCGAAACATTTTTCGGGTGTGACCTTGATGCGGTCGGCGTAACCCTTGTCCGCCGCTTCCTTCTGCAACGCCGTGAGGCTGGATTGGATTTTTTCCGGGAAAGCATCGCCCAGAGCGGTGAGCACGACGTTCTGGTCTGCCGTTAGCGCCTGGCTGGCCGCGCCGGTGCCGCGCCCGCCGCAGCCGATGAGGCCGACGCGCAGGGTTTCGGAGTTTTCCTTGGCGAAAACATCGCCGGACAAAATCGCCGGAGCGGCCAGCGCGGTGCCAAGGACCGCGGAGGTTTTGATGAAGTCACGACGCGAGGTGGGAGCGGACGGGTTCAAATTCATTTTCGAGAGGACGGTTGGCTCAAGATTGTATTCAAAACTGGCCGCGAGTGTCACAAGGCGTGAAGGGTGTGTCAAAGAAAAGGCGGGCCAAGAAAAATGAGCCGGGGGGTTTGCCGCGCGTAAATCCCAACGAGCGTTGCCGGGGAGGTGTTTGAGGAACTCACGCCGACGGCCAAGGTTGGGAATGTGCGTTGATTGTCGGCGGCCCGATCAGAGTGACACGGAGGAGTCTGGAACGGTTTGACTGAGATTTACAGCCTGCATTAGTCGTGGCGAACTGGAGTTCGGCGTTCCCACCCGGCTCAGTTGTCGAGGCACTGCCGCACCGTTCGAGCGAGGATCCGGGGATGAAACGGTTTGGGCAGGAAGTTGGCGCGTTCGCGGGCAGGCATGCTGCCGCTGAAAAGTTCGGGGCTGTAGCCGCTGGTGTAAACCACCTTTAACCCCGGCGCATCGGTGCGGAGGCGCTCGGCCAGTTCCCAGCCGTTCATGCCCTCCGGCATCATCATGTCGGTGAGCAACAGCGAGGGTTTGCGCGGCGCGGTCTGCCAGACCGTCAGCGCCTCCTTGCCGTGCGTGGCTTCCAGAGTTTGATAACCAAAATTGCGGAGAATCTTGATGACCATTTCACGCAAGACGGGTTCATCCTCGACCACCAGAATTAATTCGTGCCCTCCGCGAACGCTGGCGGCGACACCACCGCCTTCGGCGGGCGAAGCGGGCGACTGGGCCGCGGGCAGCAATACCTTGAACGTGGTGCCGACGCCAACCTGGCTGGCGACCTCGATCCAGCCTCGGTGTTGTTTGACGATGCCGTAAGCGGTGGCGAGACCGAGGCCGGTGCCTTTGCCGACGCCCTTGGTCGTGAAGAACGGTTCAAAGAGGCGGTCCAGCGTGGCGGCGTCCATGCCGCAGCCGGAGTCGCTGACTTGCAGGCAAATGAAGCGGCCGGCGCTGGCTTGGGGACGATATTGGAGATAGCTCGCGTCCACCTCGCAGGTGAAGGTGGTGATGATGAGGTCGCCGCCGTTGGGCATGGCGTCGCGGGCATTGACGGCGAGGTTGACGAGCACCTGTTCCAACATGCCGGCATCGCCTTCGATGGACGGCAGGGCGGCGGCGGGTTGCCATTGGAGGCGCACTTGTTCGCCGAGCAGGGGGCGCAGCATGGCGGTGACGTTGGTGACGACCTGGTTCAAGTCGAGGGCCTTGGGCTGCGCGATTTGTTTGCGACTGAAGGTGAGCAACTGGCGCGTGAGTTGTGCGGCGCGCTGGCTGGCGCTGACCACTTTCCCCAACGCGTCGCACACCTGGCGGTTGTCGGGTTCCATGGCGATTACGATCTGGGTGTAACCCTGGATGATCGTAAGGATGTTGTTGAAATCGTGCGCCACCCCGGAAGCGAGCTGGCCGATGGCGTCCATCTTTTGCGCCTGGCGCAGTTGCGCCTCCAGGTTGACGCGTTGCGAGATGTCTTCGGTCATCAACAGCACGCAAGGTTCGCTTCCCAGCATGACGGACTCGGCGGAGAGCAATGCCGCGTGAGTCTGCGCATTTGCGCCGGCGATGCGACATTCCCAATTGCGAAGTGGCTGGCCGTCGGCCAGCAACTGTTCGAGACGCGCACGGGTTTCGGGCGCGGCCCAGAGCGGAATGTTGAAAATGGTGTTGCCGATGATGGCGTCGCGGTCGCGGCCCGCCAGTTCGGCAAAACGGTCGTTGACGTCCACGAATGCACGGGTTG
Organism: Verrucomicrobiota bacterium; assembly: GCA_025457745.1. GTDB lineage: Bacteria > Verrucomicrobiota > Verrucomicrobiia > Limisphaerales > JADLHS01 > JALOTT01. The sequence goes on along the minus strand of JALOTT010000036.1, from coordinate 13,701 downwards.
CCCGCGTGAGAATTGCCAGGGGGATCGGGCTGGCGCGAAACGCCTTGGAGAAGCGCTCCTCGGAACGGCCCAAGGCTTCCTGCACCTGCGCGCGGTCCTCGGCCTCGCGTTGGAGGTGGTCGTACGCCTTCTGCAATTTCTGGCGAAGCGCGTCGGATTCGTCCCGGGCGCGCTTGTGGGCGTCCACCTCGGCGGTCAGATGTTCGTTTGCTTCAAACAATTCGCTCGTGCGCAAAACAACGCGGCGTTCCAATTCTCCCTGCGCTTCCCGCAACGCCGCATCGCGCGTTTCGATCTGCGCGAGCATCTCGTTGAAACCGTCAATGAGCTGGCCGAGTTCATCATCGGTGTGCTTGGCGACGCGAACAGAATAATCTTTTTCTATGGCCACAGCACGGGCAGTCTGCGAAAGCTGCAAGATGGGCCGCGAAATGAAATGTTGGAGGCGCATCGCGAGCAGAAAGCCGGCCCCTGCGGCCACCAGCAACACGATGAAGCTGGCGAGCAGGCCGAGGTCCCGGCGTTCGCGCAGTTCGCCGAGATCGGTTTGGAGCACCAGCGTCCCCAGCCGCTTTCCGTTCATCCACACGCGCCGCGAAACTTCCAGGTATTCGCCGTGGTAAACCGCAAAATCACCTGACTGCGACGATGGCAGGGGAACGTTCCAGTCCGGCCGTGTGTAATGGGCGAATACTTTGCCATGCGCATCGAAAACCACCGCGGCCCCGAGATGAGGATCGGTGCTGAGGGCCTTGATCAATTCCTCGGCGGGCTGTGGATCACCGAAACTCAACGCGGCGGTGCTGTTGTTGGCAATGATTTCGGCGCGGGTCTGCAGGTGATTGCGCATCCATTCGCGGAAAGTCAGCTGGTCGAAAACCATCAATGCAAGCAAGGAGAGGAACAGCGCCACGAATGTGGTCGCCATCACGATCAACGTGAGCTTGGTGCGGATGGAGAGTGACTTGATGTGTTTCATGTCATCCTTCTGCTTCCGACTTTCCGGGCACGACGATTTTTGCCACCTGCAAAAGCTTCGCGCTCAACTTGAGTCCCGCGCGTTCGGCAGCGGCGATGTTGATTTCAAAGCGCACCTTGCCGTCCTCCTTGATGAAACCGATCATTCCCCCTCGTTTGGCGAAATCCGGTGCGTCCCCCACGATCAATGCGGGCCTGCCTGCGACTTTGCTTAGCAGTTCTTCAAGACGATTCGCCTCGGAAGTACAGATAAAAACCACCTGGCAGTCCTCCAATTCGGACAACCCGCGCGCGCGGCGCAAGGCCACCGGACGGTGGTTGACTTGTTCGCTTTTGACGGCGTCTTCGAAATCCTTTCCAAACGGGTCCTCGCCCACGATGCCGATCTTGAACGGATTGTTCCCGTCGGAACGCGTGGCCGCCGGCCATTCGACGAACATCGCGAACTTCACAAGGAACGCGGCTTTAACCTGACACTCCAGCGACGAGGTCTCGCCGGCTTGAGTCCGCACCCCGCCACCGAACGCCAGCACGCACGCCAGCGCGACCGACCACCATCCCGGTTTCAAACCGTTCGACCCGGAGGCGGGATGATGGTGTGTTTGGTTGGACATGCCCGGAAGTTTGTCTGTTTCTGTGGTGGCGCTGGGTGGAGTTAGAAACGATACGTGAGTTTCACCCGGAACGACCGCCCCGGGAGCGGAATTGTGTCCAACGGGATGCCGTCGCTGTTCAAGTGTTCGTGGGAGGCGGAAAAGCCATCGCGCTCATCGAACAGGTTGTAGATGGAAGCCGAAACTTCCAAGTTCTTCACAATACGCCGGCTGAACAACGTGGCATTGGCGAGAAAGACGCCGCCGGTGCGCTTGCCCGTGACCGCCTCCACGCCACTGAAATATTGCAGGTCCACCCCCGCGAAAAGTTTGTCCGTCCACAGCGGCGCGATGAGGTTGAGCTTGGCGATGTGTTCCGGCGAGTTGCTCAACTCGGCGTCCGTCATGGGGTCTTCGGTGCGTTGGATCGCGTAACTGACGCGTGCGGCCAATCCGTTGTCGCAACGCTTTTCCAGTCCCAACTCGATGCCCTCGGCCGCCACGCGGTCCATGTTCTGAAACACGGCGAGGTTGTCAGTTGGGTCAATCACCTGCGAGACGAGGTTGCGCACCTCGTAATAATAGCCGGCGGCGTTGAACCGCAGATTGGCCGGCAACCCCTGCTCGAAAACTAGTTCGCAAGTGCGGATCGTTTCCGGTTGAAGTTCCGGGTTCGCCTTCTGTTGGTCCGGATAGCTGTAGTAAAGCTCAAACGCGCTCGGCGCGCGAAACGCCTCCCCGTAAAGCAGCTTGATGGTCGTCTCCGTCCACGGATGGTAGATCAACGCCAGCCGTGGATTCACCGTTTCTCCGAACGTGCTGTAATGATCGAACCGCACGCCGCCGTTGAACAACAAATTCGTCCGCAAACTTAACTCGGCCTGCGCAAACAACCCGAAGTTCTGGCCGCCCCGTTCGTCATCCAGATGAACCGCTTGTGGCACGGCGTCAAAATTGCCCTGATGAATCGTCAGGTGCTCGCGGTAATCGCCACCGAAGATCAACGTGTGCCGCCCGGCCACCCGCCAGTTCAACTGCCAGTCCGTGCTGAACCATTCGCCCGTGGCTTCGTCCTGGTTTAGCACGCGGGCGGGCGGCGAGCCGTAAGGATACTCGCCCAGATAGTAAGACTGGTCGTAGGCCACCCGCCCGATGACCCGCAAGTCCTCGGAGAACTCATGATCGCACTTCAAGTCCACGTACGCCCGCTCATCCGTCGTCTGCTCACCGCCGTCGTTGAACATGGTCTCGAAGGACCCGGTGGGAATCTGCTTTTGCCGCCACGACCAGCCGCCGCTCAACGTCCAGTCGCGATAACCCACCGATCCGAAGAAATGATACGCCCGGTCGGCGTCGGAATTCTTCGCCACGCCGTTGTTGTTCGTCGGGGAATTGAACTCCGGAAAGAAAATCCGCCCGTCGCCCGCCGTGTCATAAAACGAACCGGACAGGAAGAGTTCCACGCCATTCGTGAATTGCTTTCCGTAAGTCAGCCCGGCCTTGTAAGTGTCGTTATCCCCCGCTTCGGCCGTCGCCTCCACCACGCCATCGAGACTGCACCCGCGCCGCGTGATCACGTTCACGACACCGAAGAACGCGTTGTCGCCATAGATGGACGAACTCGGCCCGCGAATCACCTCCACCCGCTCAACCGTCGCAATATCCAGAAATGCTTCCGTCCCATACAACCCCTGTCCGTAAATATTATCGTTTAGCCGATGCCCGTCCACGAGCAGCAACACGCGCGAATTGTAATCGCCCGGCCGGTTGAAACCGCGGATGCCGAGGTGGGAATAATTCCGGTCGTCCGTCACGAAGATGCCGTTGAGACTTTGCAGCGCGTCCGCCAGCGTGCGATAACCCTGCTTCTGGATTTCGTTCCACGTCACCAGGCTTACCGATGACGGCGCCTCCCGGACCTGCTGCTCGTGCTTGGATGCCCCGTAAACCTTCTCCACGTTCACTTCCAACAACTGCTCCAGAGTCAACCCCATCAAATTCGTGGTGGCCGTCTCCGCCGAAGCGTCCGTCGCCCCGGCGGGCGGGGCTACGAGCAACGACAGCATCGCCAGTGTAAAGACCAACCATCTGGCCTTGCGGATCGGGGTCCTGTCCCGCCTGGCGGTATTCGTGTACGAAACTAAGGCATTGTGTTGCACAAAGGATAAATCCGCTGGGAATTCAGCAGGTTTCAAACCAAGCAGGCCTGATCGCTGAAATGCCCCGTGAGGTTTCTGCTCCTGAATGTGCATGGGAACGGCCTTGAACGGATGCCCGACCGGGCAAAGAAATTTCCGAAGCCCCGTCGTGAGAACGTGGCCAGTTTGAGCGGGAGCTTGACCCTTCGCCTAAGTCGAGCCAGCGAGGCGTCCTAATTTCTTGGTGACACCGGGCACGTCTCAACCCGCCGCGCAAAGAGCCAGAGTAAATCGGCGAGGCGATTCAGGTAGATGATGATCTCGGTGTTGTGAAGCTGACCGGCTTCTTGCAAGGCACACACGCGGCGTTCTGCGCGGCGGCAGACCGTGCGCGCCACGTCCAGCGCCGCCGAAGACGGGTTAGCCCCCGGCGTGGCCCAGCCTTTGAAAGAAACTATCGCCGCTTCGATTTCCTTCACCAAAGCGTCCAGTCTGTGCGTCATTTGCGAGGTGACGAGCGTGTGGCCGTCCTGGACGTAGCGCGGCAAGTCCTCGACCGCCGTGGCTAGTTCGCCCATGAGGATGACGAGGTCGTTCTGGACGAGCAGCAAGTTGTCGCGAATGAAATCGTGTTCCGCCGTGGCGCGGGCCAGGCCGAGCGCGGCGTTCAATTCATCCACGCCGCCGTAAGCTTCCACGCGCGGGTGGCACTTGGAGACGCGCCGGCCATACATCAGGGTCGTCGTGCCCTTGTCGCCGGTTTTGGTGACGATGCTCATTCTCGTGACGTTAAATCGTTGAACCGTTGAATCGTTAGAACGGGCACCGATCCAATTCACTTTGACGATTCAACGTTTTTAACAATTTCACGTTTTAACGGTTCAACGCAACACGTATTTCACACGTATTTCACCGCTCCACAATCCGTTTGTAACCCGTAATGCCGTTCACGATGGCCCGGGCCATTTCGCGGCGATAGGCGGCGTCAAAAATCTTCTTCCCCTCCTTGGGATGCGACATGAAGCCGGCTTCGATGAGCGTGGCGGGCATGGCGGCGTCGCGCAAGACGGCAAAGCGCGCCCGGCGCACGCCGCGATCTTCCACGTCGAGCTGGCGCACGAGCGATTTCTGGATTTCGCAGGCGAGGAGCAGATTATTTGCATTGAACTTGTTGCCGGTGACCCAGCCGCCGTTGCCCTCCCCGCGTGCGTTGGTGGACGGCGCGCCCGCGGGTGTGAGCGCGTAAACTTCCGCACCTTTGGCCTCGTCGCGACCGCCGTCGGTCGCGTTGAAATGCAGACTGACGAACAAGTCCGCCTTCCGGCTGCGCGCCATGGCGGGGCGGTCGGACAATTCCACAAAGGTGTCGCCCGAACGTGTGAGATACACCTGGAATCCGGCCTTGCGAAGCTGGTCGCGCAATTCAAACGCCAGCCGCAGCGTGAAATCCTTTTCCTGTTTCGAGGCCGCGCGGTTGCCCGAGTCCTTGCCGCCGTGGCCGGGATCGAGGCAGACAGTTTTGATTTTCTTGTCCGGGCCATTTCGCGGTGGCGCCAGCAACGGTCGTAGCGTGTAATCTGCGTCGAGCCGGGAAATCAAGATTTCCCCGTTGCGCGAGGCGAGCGGAAAGAGCAGCCAGAGCTGGAGGCCGTTGACACGGGCTTCGCGCGAGGCCGCGAGCAACTGCAACCGCACCGTCGCGTTGGTGAGTTGGAACGATTCGTCCCGCTTGAGCCAGCGCCACTTCAACCCCTTCACCCGCGACCAGTCGGCCAGCCCCACGTAATCAGTGCCATGCACGCGCACCACGTCGCCGCGCAAAGCAGCGGCGGACGAATTCATCGCGGAAAGCGCGAGCGAGGCCGCGAGCAGCGCGGGGGCAAAGCCGTTGTTCATGGCGGCGCACTCTGCCCGCCCCGCCCCCCGCGTTCAAGGCAAATGGCGCGCTGCGACATGCACGCCCACCCACTGCTCAATGGTGACTGGCAATAGCGCTGAAGATGCCCAGCCCGAAGATCAGGATGACCACCACGATGCTGATCGCCAACAGGATCGTGGCGATGATGCCGCAGATTCTCCCGGCGTTGGTGTTGCCGCGCCCGCTCGGGTCCATGGTGCCGGCGTCCATTGCTTTCAAGTCGCCGTTGCCCATGATCCAGGCAGCGATGCCCAGCGGCCCGCAGAGCACGATGCCGAGGATGCCGAGGACCAGGATGAGTGTGCCGCGATGTGGTTTCATAGTTGTTTGGGTTAACAGTTGATTTCTTGTAGGAAGGCCGGTTCAATTTCACAAGCTTAATCCGACATGAACATCCACGAATTCCAAGCGAAGCAGTTGCTGACCCGGTTTGGCGTGACCTTGCCCGCAGGGGACGTGTGCGACAACGCGAACACGGCCAGGCAAATCGCCACGGGGCTTTTCGCCAACGGCGCAACTCTCGTCGCGGTCAAATCGCAAATCCACGCCGGCGGACGCGGCAAAGGGACGTTCAAGAGCGGGTTCAAGGGCGGCGTGAAGCTGTGCAAAACAGCGGATGAAGTTTTTCACGACGCCAAAGCTATGCTTGGCAACGTCCTCGTGACCAACCAAACCGGCCCGGAAGGGCGGCTCGTCAGCACGCTGCTGGTCACGGTCGCGCCGAACATCAAGAAGGAGCTTTACCTCGCCGTGCTGCTCGACCGTGCCAACTCCCGTCCGCTCATCATGGCCAGCCGCGAGGGCGGCGTGGACATCGAAGAGGTCGCGGCCAGGACGCCGGAAAAGATCGTGAAGGAATGGATTGATCCGGCAATCGGCATCCAGCCCTTCAACGCGCGGCGGGTCGCCGTTGCACTCGGCATCACCGGGGAGCCGTTCAACAGCGCGGTTAAACTCATCATGGGCGTTTACAAAACCTGGTGGGAATGCGACGCCTCAATGGTCGAGATCAATCCGTTGTGCATTATCGAACAATCCGACGGCAAACGCTCGGTCATGGCCGTGGACGCGAAGGTTTCGCTCGATGACAACAGCCTGTTCCGCCATCCGGACATCAAGGCGATGCGGGACTTGAACGAAGAAGCGCCCTTGGAAACCGAGGCCAGCAAGTTCGATCTGAATTATATCAAGCTCGACGGCAACATCGCCTGCCTCGTCAACGGCGCCGGTTTGGCGATGGCCACGATGGACATCATCAAGCATTACGGCGGCGAGCCGGCGAACTTCCTCGACGTGGGCGGCGGCGCAAGCGAGGAGCAGGTCGCGGCGGCGTTCAAGATCATCATGCAGGATCCGCACGTGAAGGGCATCCTAGTAAACATTTTCGGCGGCATCATGGACTGCAACGTCCTCGCCAGCGGTATCGTGGCGGCGGTGAAGGAAACGGGTTTGCAACTCCCGCTCGTCGTCCGGCTGGAAGGCAACAACGTCATCGCCGGCAAAAAAACTCTGGCTGCATCCGGCCTCACGCTCATCACAGGTGATTCGATGGCCGATGCGGCGCAGAAGGTTGTCAGGGCGGTCGAAAAATAATGAGTGTGAGCACATGAAACACCCCCAAGGCCAAATCGATCCGAAGGAGATTGTGTCCAGAGTAGCTCTTCCGTACTCCTTGCCGGTTGATTTCATTGTCAGAGGATTTTTGATCTTTTTGACCGCTATACTTGTTTGTGTAGTTTATAAATTCCTAATTGATATCACTGCCCCAACACCTATGAGCTGGATCATCGTAGGAGTCATTGCCTGCGGGTTAGTTTATTTTCAGTTGCGACCTGGCGGAATCTCAATTCACGAAGATGAGATCGAGATTAGAAGGAACTTCTTTTGGTTTACCCGGTTCCGCTGGTCGGACATCGAGAAGGTACAAACCGGCACCCAAACCCAATTAGGTATTAGCGACCCGTTTCGCGGCCCTTACATAATGGTAATCACTTTGGCTGGCAGTGATACGCCCATTTTGCTGAACATAAAGCCCTACTCAGCGAAGGGACTGAGTATCCTGACGGCGTTCTTAGTTGTACGCGCAATAAATGCAGAAATAGATAAGCGGACTGCGGCAATGATTGACCGGCGGTTCCCCTCTTTATTCGTTGCCAATGGGCAAAAAGGAATTTGATATCCAGGATGAAAGTCATCGAACTCGCTTTTTGTTGTTACGCAGTCACCGACATGCCGCGCGCCCGGAAGTTTTACGAAGGCGTGCTGGGGTTGAAACCCACGTCGGTTGTGAATTCCGAACACGGCCAATGGACGGAGTATGAATTCGGGCCTTACGCCCTGGCCATTGGCAGTTCGCCTGCCTTCAAGCCCAGCCCCGACGGCTGCTCCGCCGCGCTGGAAGTGGAAGATTTCGACGACGCCATCGAGCATTTGAAAAAGCAAAACGTGAAGTTCCGCATGGAGCCGATGCCGACGCCCGTCTGCCGCATGGCGATGATTTTCGACCCAGATGGCAACACGATTTGCATTCACAAGCGCAACGCAGGGCGCTGATTTTATTGAAAAATCGGGTGCGTTGCCTACATTGATTCCATGATTGACGCAGCGACATTGGCGCAGATGAACGGCGAGTATGTGTTGCCACCCGACGCCGGTCCGGCGTGGCGTGCCGCAGTGAAATATGGATTCGACATGTCGCTCGTCGAGGATGCCTTGCGCATGACCCCGGAGCAAAGACTCGAACAGCATCAGCGCGCCCTAGACATGGTCCTTGAAGTGAAAGCCGCGGGAGAACGCCATGCCTCAAAATGACAAGGCGCTCCTGGCCCGGCTCCAGGAACAGGGAGTGGAATTCGTCATCATTGGCGGCGTCTGCGGGGTTTTGCACGGCGCTTCATTGGTCACTTTGGACTTGGATATCTGCTGCCGCTTCGACCGCGAGAATCTCCGGCGACTTGAAGCGGCCGTGAAGGACTTGCATCCGCACCATCGGTTGACGGCAAACAAGCTGCCCTTGGAATTGACTGATGACCTTTGCCAGCGCTTGAAGAATATTTATCTGACGACCGATCTGGGGATTCTGGATTGTTTGAGCGAGATCGCAGGCGTCGGTGGTTACGGGCAAGTCTTGCAGCAGTCCGTTCGACGCAGCATGTCTTATGGCGAGTTCAACATTCTGGACCTTGATGCGCTCATCGCATCTAAATTAGCTGTCGGGCGGGAAAAGGACTTGGATGCTGTCAAACTGCTCCAAGCCATAAAAGAGAAACGCGACCAACAGCAAGAGTTGCTTTAAGTTGAAATTGTAAATCTGAAATCGAACATTCCCGATGGCCATCCTCGTTAAACCCAACACCAAAGTCCTCGTTCAAGGCATCACTGGTAGCTTCGGTGCGCGTCATGCCCAACTCTCGATTGATTACGGCACGCAGGTCGTTGCCGGCGTAACACCTGGCAAAGGCGGACAGGTTTTCGAACACGCCGGCAAAAAAGTCCCCGTTTTTGACACCGTGGCCGAAGCCATGAAGCAAACCGGCGTGACGGCAAGCGCGGTGTTTGTCCCACCCGCGTTCGCGGCAGACGCAATTCTTGAAGGCGTGGACGCCGGGTTGGACCTGATTGTCGCCATCACGGAGGGAATTCCGGTCAACGACATGGTGAAGGTGAAGCGCGTGATGGAAGGAAGGCACACGCGGCTTATCGGCCCGAATTGTCCCGGCGTCGTCACGCCCGGCGAGGGCAAGGATTCCCACGGCGGCTGCCGCATCGGCATCGCCCCCGGATACATTCACAAGCAAGGCAACATCGGCGTCGTCTCGCGTAGCGGCACGTTGACTTACGAAGCCGTGTGGCAATTGACAACTCGCGGCGTCGGCCAATCCACCTGCGTCGGCATCGGCGGCGACCCGGTCAACGGCACGTCGCATCTCGATGTGATCAAGATGTTCAACGACGACCCCGAAACGACCGGCATCATGATGATTGGCGAAATCGGCGGCAGCGCCGAAGAGGAAGCCGCCGAATGGATCAAAGCGAATTGCAAGAAGCCGGTCGCCGGATTCATCGCGGGCACGACCGCCCCGCCCGGACGGCGTATGGGTCACGCGGGCGCGATTGTCAGCGGCGGCAAAGGTACGGCGGCGGCAAAAATCGCGGCCTTCAAAGCAGCCGGCATCGGCGTGGCCGCCACGCCGTCGGAAATGGCGGACACGTTGTTGAAGATGATGTGAGAACCCAGTGTCAAGTGCGAGGTGCCAGGGGCCAGGTTTCGAGCTTCGGACGCCACACGACCGCATTTTCTGACACGTGGCACATGACACCTGACACTTCATGTCACTGATTGATTTCATCCTGAACCTCGCCGGCCTGTTGCTGTGGCTCAACTGGCGCGCGTTGCCGTTCGATCCGCTGACCAAAACCACCCCGGCGACGCTCGTGGGCACGTTGCGACGCGCCGAACCGATGCGGATGAAGCGCTGGCATTTCCTCGCCGCGCTGGGGGCATTGATTCTCATCCGGGCGTTGTTTTACTGCCAACTCGGCCCGGCCCTGAACTGGACCGCCGGCTTGAACCTGATTGCGACGAAGCTGCCGTTCCAAAGCGACTTCTTCGGCCGGATGCTGCTTTACTCGGGGTTGAGCTTTGGCTTGATGCTGGGAATTTTCTTCCTGTGGTTGCTGTTGCTTTCGATGCTGACGCGGGACACCGGCGAAAATATTTTTCTTGCCCGGCTCGTGCGCCTGCACCTCGGGCGCGTAGACGGCTGGCCGTGGCCCGTCAAATTGCTGCTGCCATTGCTGGCGGGCGCGGCGTTGTGGTGGCTGCTGGGTTGGGCGCTGACTTCGTGGGGGCTGATGCCACGGCCAGTCTCGGCGGCGCAACGAGCCGGACAATCCGCGCTCGTGGGGTTGAGCGCTTATCTTGCGTGGAAATATCTGATCGCCGGCCTGCTCGCGCTGCATTGGGTGAACAATTACGTCTATTTCGGCAATCACGCGCTGTGGGCTTGCGTAAACACGAGCGCGCGCCGGTTGCTGTCTCCTTTGCAAAAGTTGCCGCTGCACGTTGGAAAGATGGACTTCGCGCCGCTGGTGGGAATCGCGGTGGTGTTTCTACTGGCGCGGCTGGCGGAAAGCGTATTGCCGGAATTATTTCAGCTCTGGTCGCGTTGAGCCGCGGAGCGCGCGCGGGGATTCAACTGACGGCGGTTTTTGGAAGCCTCACTTGGACGGTCGTGCCCGTGCCTTTTGCGCTTTGAATGGTCAGCCGGCCGCCGTGCAATTCGGTGAGTTGCCGCGCAATACTAAGGCCCAAGCCAAGCCCCTGCTGCTCGTGCAGCCGACCCCGGCGTCGGCGACGGTCAAGACCACGGCATTGTCGGTTTCTTCCAACGACACGCGGATCTTCGAGCCGGCGGACGAAAACTTAAACGCGTTTTGCGTCAATTCGTCCACTACCTTGCCGAGATATTCCTCGGACATCGGCACGGGCACACTGGTCAGGTTGAATTCCAGGTCAGCGGCACGATTGTATTGCTCGGCCTGTTTGCCGGCATGCGTTTCCACCAGGCGCGCCGGCAGCAGCGTCTGCTTGCTGCGCAGGACGGTGACGCGCTGCTGATCGGCGCCGAGCAATTCGAGCTGGGCGTAAATCAGGAAATTCTCCACGAGCCGTTCCAGCCGCCGGCCCGAGTCGCAAATCACCTGGCCCATCTCGGCGATTTCGGCGGGCTTCAGCGTTGCCGCGTCGGCCTGGAAGATTTCGCCGTAGGCGAGGATGCCGTTGAGCGGAGTGCGCAATTCGTGGGGCAGGGCCATGCTGATGGCATCGCGTAGATCGGCCAACCGCCGTTCGGAATCCTCGCGAAGCATTTGCGCCTTCTTGAGCCGCGCCTCCACTGCTGCGTAAAGCGCGTTAATCGTGAACGGCTTGGGCAGGTAATCGTCCGCGCCCAGTTCCATGCCGTGGCGCATGCCGGCGTTGTCGGCCAGGCCGGTCATGAGGATGAAGGGGATGGCGGCGGTGCCCGGCTCGCTACGCAGCGACGAGAGGGTGAGGTAGCCGTCCACTTTCTCCATATTCACGTCGCAGAGAATCAGGTCGGGCAATTCCTTGCGCGCCTTGTCGATGCCCACGGCGCCGTTTTCAGCCTGGACGACGGTGTAGCCACGCTGGCGCAGGGCCATTTGCACCATCTCGCGCAGCCACTCTTCGTCGTCAATGACCAGGATTTTTTTCATGCAAACGCGGTTTCAATCAGGCGACTTTTATCGGAAAACCCAAACGTGTCAACCCGCGCTTGCGCAGGTTTCATACCGGGTCAGGCCGGGAAAAAGGAAAAGTTTGAGAACGGGTCAGCCGCTGTTCATGTCTTCGGCTGAACCGGAAATTCATCATGCGACGCGCGCCAATCGGCTCGCTAGGCGTTGTTCGGCTTTGCCGTATGGCGCTGATCCAGCGGCAGGTAGTGATTGAGCGTCGGGCCGGTGTATATCTGGCGGGGCCGATAGATGCGACTCTTGGAATCTTCGTGGATTTCCTTGAAGTTGGCGATCCATCCCGGCATGCGGCCAATGGCGAAAATCACCGGGAACATTTCGACCGGAATCCCGATGGCGCGCATGATGATGCCGCTGTAAAAGTCCACGTTCGGATACAGTTTGCGCTCGACGAAGTACGAGTCCCGGAGCGCCGCCGTTTCAAGTTTCTTGGCAATCTCAAGCAAAGGATCGTTGATGGCGAGCGAGCCGAGCACTTCGTCGCAAGCCTTCTTGATGATCTTCGCGCGCGGGTCGTAATTCTTGTAAACCCGATGCCCGAAGCCCATGAGCTTCCGGCCGCTGGTTTTGTCCTTGGCCGCCGCAATGAATTTTGATCCGTCGTCGCCCTCGCGATGAATTTGCTCCAGCATCTCGACCACCGCCTGATTGGCGCCGCCGTGCAGCGGCCCCCACAACGCGCACACGCCGGACGCGCAACTCGCATAAAGGTTCGCCCGGCTCGACGCCACCATGCGCACGGTGGAGGTGGAACAATTTTGCTCGTGGTCGGCGTGCAACAAAAAAATCAGGTCCAGCGCCCGCACCACCTCCGGCTTGATTTGATAGTCGTCATACGGATCCGAGAACAGCATGTGCAGGAAGTTCGCCGTGTACTTGTAGGCGTTCTTTGGATAGATGATCGGCCGGCCAACGGATTTCCGATACGAAAAGGCGGCAATGGTACGCACCTGTGAAATCAACTGGGCCACGTGCATGTCGAACCGCCCGGAGTTCTCCCCTCTCATCAAGCTCGGGTCGAAACAGCTCGCGGCATTGATCATCGCAGACAGCATCGCCATGGGATGCGCCTGCGAGGGAAACCCCTCGAAATGATACTTCATGTCCTCGTGCAGATTCTGATTGGCGGTGAGCAGGTCGGAAAATCTCTTCAACTTCGCCCGCGCCGGCAGCTGCCCGTAAATGATCAGAAACGCCGTCTCGATAAAGGTGGATTTCTCCGCCAGTTCCTCGATGGGAATGCCGCGGTAGCGCAGAATCCCCTGCTCACCGTCAATGAACGTGATCGCACTCAGGCACGAACCCGTGTTGCCGTAGCTGTCGTCCAGCGTGATGAAGCCGGTGGCGTTGCGCAGGTTGGAGATGTCAATCGCCTTCTCCTTTTCCGTGCCCTCAACCACGGGCAGCGTGTAAGACTTCCCGTCCAGTTCCAATTTGGCTTCTTTACTCATGTGCAACGCGTATTGGTGATTTAGATTTTAGCCTACAATGTGCGTTGGGAATTGAATTTGGCAAGGGGGGAAACAAAAAAATCCGCGTGGGCGGAAAAACCAGCGCCCGGGGAAGACTTCCTGGTCAAACTGCCGCATCCATGAACTTCAAGCCCTCGCGATGACATGCTTGTAACATTCGCGATGGTTGCCGCTGCATGGACGGCCAGGTTCTGCTGCGCCGGATTGAACGCAAGACAGACGGTGGTGTCGCGGTGCGAGCAAAACCGGACAGTTGTAGTTAGCAAAACCGGACACCTGTAGTTTTCAAAACCGGACTTTTTCCTGCCGCAGTTGTATCTCTC
>JALOTT010000340.1 GCA_025457745.1 Verrucomicrobiota bacterium | reverse complement strand
CTCGATTCCGTGGCGGCGCATGTGTTGCCCGGTGTAGATGCTGGCCCGGCTGGAGCAGCAAATGGCCGTGGTGACAAACGCCTTCTCGAACAGCACCCCCTGGGCGGCAAGGCGGTCCATGTTCGGCGTCTTGAGCACGGGGTTGCCGGTGCAACTCATTCCGTTGTACGGCTGGTCGTCGGTGAGAAAGATGACGAAGTTCGGCCGCTGGGCGGCGGCGGCGAAGGTCGGGACAACCGGCAACGCGACCAAGGCCAGCGCTAGGTTGAGCAGTGCTTTGGTTTTCATAGCCATGACTCGATGGGTGACGTGGCTGGGGACTTACCGAGCAATTCTGATTTTCACCGCCTCCAAGAAATCACGGTTTAGCCAGATAACCGTCTTCCACTGATCCAATTCCCTGACCGTCCCATGCTGGAAGTCTGTGCCCGCCACCAAGAGCTTCCCGTCAATCCGAACTACAGGGTTCTCCAGGCGAAGGCCATTCAAGACGAACGCGGGTTTGAGCGCAGGATGTTCCTGGTCTGCCTGCAATGTTCCTTCCATGCCTCCCGGCCTGATGCCGCTGATCAGATAGGCCCGCTCCGCAGGCTCGTATCTGGCCTGCCCTTGCGTGACCGCGAGGCTGGGCGGCTGCAACCAACTGCGGGCCAAGGGCACTAGATCCTGCGCCTTCTTGTTCGTCATGCCTTGGAGCATGATCCGGGTCTTGACCCGCTCATCCATGTAATAATCCTTCCATTGAGTGAACGTCGTCAGGTTGAAATGCGACGGCTGGTCGTTGTTGACAACCCAGCGGCCATCACCGGGCACGGGAGCCACCGGCCAGTGGTTCCACCATCCGTAAACACTGGGCACGGAAGCGGGGCGAAAGCGGGGACTGGCTTGGGCTGCGCTATAGGATCGGAAGAACGGCGAATCGTATCGTCCCTCGGCCGACTCGAACGGCTCTGGCGAAATGACGTAAAAGGGTCTGTATTCGCTCTTCAGGTTCACCAGGTGGATATTGGCCTTGGACGGTTGTTTGAGCTCGACGGGCAAGTTCTTCCGCCAAGAGTGATCACGTCGTTCGCCGGCCATGTTGACCAACGTGACCTCGGGATCATTGATCACCTCGTCCGGATGCTGTCCCGGTGACAACAGGACGATGGCTTCCTGCCAGTCATGTTTGCGCAGCGGTTTGGAATAGAACAGGTCAATCCTTCGGATGCCGATGCCATCCGGATAGATGATGTAATACTCGTCGGCCCACTCGCCTTTGCCGTCCACATCTTTGGCGACCGGGGTGTATTCGGTGTCCACCAGCGCGTAGCGCCAATGCACAATGGCGCGGGCCGGCGAGTTTTCGATGATGCGGACATGGCTGAACCGGCAATCGCGATCCATCAGCGGTTCGGCGCAACTGACCACGTCTTTGCCCCAGGTTTCGCACCATTCGTGGGTATACCAGATGCCATTCTCCGTGACCCAGCAAGGAACAAAGCTGGTTCCCCGCCAGAACACGAGGCGGCAATTGTTGGCGGCCAAACGCACCAGAATGTCCGGGTAGTTGCCGACCCGCCAAAGTCTGTCCCACTGTTTGGTGTAATTCAGGCGGGTGTAATTGGCGCCGAACTCCGCCAGTCCGGCAGGTCCCGCGGGGAGAATTCGCGCCGGCGATTGCACCTTTGGCAGGGGCAGCCGACTGTCATGCACTTTTTTGATTTTGGAGGCGCTGAGTGCGGCGCCGTAAACCGTAACCTCGTCGAGCGTGCCATCGAGAAACGCAAAGCTGTTCGTCGCCGTGTACTGGTAATCCACCCATTTCTCGAGGATGGCATTTCTACCGATGGTAAGTTTGTAGTTGTCAGTTGGGCCAAGCACCGGACAGGTAAGCGACTCGCCCACCAACTTCCCGTTGAAATACAACCGCGCCGACGGCCCCGCATCTACCACCAGAGTAAGCATCAACCATTGTTTCAGAGGTAGCAGCGGGCCTTCGATTTCCACCCAGTTGGTGGGTTGGCCCAAGGCCATGGTCAATTTGCCCGCGTGGTTGACCGCGAGGATGACGCCGTCTTTTTCAGCGTGTCGCAGGTCAAAAACCGGGCTTCGGAACCAAGGATACGACTCCAGAACCAGCCAAGCATTGATGGTGAATTGCTGGGGAAGGTTCTTACCGAACTTGGCCCGTTCCAGAAAACTCGTATATCCATCCAATTGCATGGCACCACTGCCGATGCCGTCGGCAGGATCGTGAAATCCGATGATTCGATCCGGCTGCTTTGAGACCTCCTCAATCGTGGTCGAATTCGTGATCTGATCAAACGACCAGCGGGCCAAAGGTTCGGCGGCGCGGAGTGTGGTCGGCGGCACCAGCAGCACGGCGGAAGCGAAAGTCAGGAGGCAGAGGGTGACTGATTTCATGGTTTGATCCTCCAGTTCACTTCGCCTCCACTTCCTTTTCCCACGCCTCATGCAAGGCGGTGAGTTCCTTGACGACCTCTGGCTGCTCTTTGGCGTGATCCTTTTCCTCGGGCTTTGAGTCTGCCAGGTTGCGCAGGGAAAGTTCCATCGTCTTGGTCTTCTTGTTCAATTGGTGGATCAACTTCCAGTCGCCTTTGCGCACGGCCCAGTTGCTGGCCCAGGCGAAGTGCAGGACCTCATGGGCGCTGGCCGCCTTGGAATCCGCGATGACCCCAGTCATGCTGTGGCCGTCAAGTTTCGGCGCGCCGGCTTGCGGTTTGATGCCGCAAAGTTCCAGCACAGTCGGAAACCAATCCATGATAGTTACGATCTGGTCTCGGGTCTGGCCTTGGGGGAGTTTCGCCGGATAGCTGAGAATCGCCGGCACCCGGATGCCGCCTTCGAGGAATGTGCTCTTGTGGCCGATCCACTTGCCCGTGTTTCCGCCACCGCCGTGGGCGAGGTAGTAATAACCGCGCGGATAGCCGCTGGCGTGATTCTCGACGGCAATGCCCGCGTTGTCCTCCACTGAATGCCCGTTGTCGCTCATCAGGATGACGATGGTGTTGTCGCGCAGGCCCGTCTCCTCAAGTTTCTTGAGCACTCGATCGATGAGGGCATCCACGGATGAAACCACGCGGGCATACGCCTGGCGCGGCATCGGCATATCCGCATAGGCGTCCTTGAATTTCGCGATCGGGTGCTCGGGATAGTGCGGCAGGTTGAAGGCGACCGTCATGAAGAACGGCACGGCTTTGTTCGTTTCGATGAAACCGACGGCGCGGTCGGTCATGAGATCCGGATAGTATTCATCCCGGTGGAACACCTCCTCGTTGCCGTCGTAGAGGTCGTGATAGCCATTTCCGTGGAGGAAGTAGTGCCGGTAGTTGTCAATGAAGCCGCCGAGGTGGCCGAAGTAGGTTTCGAATCCCTGATCCAGCGGACCGTGGCCGACCTTCGCGCCGAGATGCCACTTGCCGAACAAGGCGGTGCGGTAGCCGGCGGATTTCAGCACCTCGGCCAGGGTCACTTCCTCAACCGCCATGTTGATTTTAGGTTGGTCGGTGCCATGACGATCTCCCTGCGTCCAGTTGCGCACGCCGCCGCGCTGGGGATGCCGGCCGGTGAACAGCGCCGCTCGCGCCGGGCAGCACACGGTGTGGGCGTAGGCTTGGGTAAAGCGGATGCCAGTGGCGGCCAGCTTGTCCATGTTTGGCGTGACGAGATCCTTGGAGCCGTAGCAGTTCGCATCAAGCGTGCCTTGGTCGTCGGTGAGGAGAATCACCACATTGGGACGGGTCGCTTGTTTGTCGTCCGCATAGGCAAAGCCGGCAAAGCTGAGAAAGATGAGGCAGAAGACGTGTTTCATCGTGGCGCTATCTTATCGGGCTTTCTTTCCGGCGCGGCTGAATTATTACGGAGCCGCCTCGATCCGGTAAACGGCCCGTTTGCCGGAGAACTCGGCGGTGGCGATCTCAACCTTACCATTGCGGTGGTCGAGCGGCTTGCCGGAGCGGACTAGCGAAACGCCAGCCGGTTCAAACAGGGTGAAGCGGGTTCCCCGTCCGCCAAGGCGCAGTGTCGCAATGTTGCCCGTCAATTCAACTTGAGTTGATTCCTTCCCATCCGTCACGAGCATCGGCCAGGTGACGCGCATCCGTTCGCCGCCGCCGGTGATTTCGTCGGTGATGGTCACGCCGGAGGGTTCGACGAGAATCGTCTGGGTGAGGCGGATGGGATTGGGATCCTTGCCGACGGACATGCGCGCGTAGCTCACGCGGAAGCGGGTGCGGGCCGGCTCTTGATCGAGGATTTCCACCTTGGGTTTGGGCGGGCTGAGTTCGGCCAGCGATTGCCATTGGCCATCGGCGGTCTGCCAGACCGGGCCGGTGGCGATGTTGACGCCCGCGCCGGAATACAGCGGGGCACAGCCATCGGACGGCCCGAGTTGCGGGTGACCGCCTTTGACATGGATGCGGAGCAAGCCGGTGGGATTGTATTGGTGGTCGCCTTGGGTGTCGTATTCCACATAGGTGCCGCCCGCGTTGGCTAAGATCTTGTGGAACGGGTCCAGGATCGGAATCACAAAACCGCCGGTGTCCGCCGGGGCGGGTTTCTCGGCCACGGAATCGTCGGCGAATTGCCATGCCTGCGCGAGCATCGAGCAGGCGAGCATGTTGTAGCAGGTGTGGACCGAATATCCCTCATAGCCGTGTTTTGCCTCGATCGGGTAACGATTCTTGACGATGTAACCCGAACCATCGGGGCGGATCCATTGTTTGATGGAGTTCAAGGAAAGATGGG
>JALOTT010000339.1 GCA_025457745.1 Verrucomicrobiota bacterium | reverse complement strand
TTTCAATCGCCCACAAATCCCGCCCCGCAAATCCCTCGGAAACTCGACGATTCAGCAAAGAATCGTGTCTGGAAGTGTTGAAGAACTGTCAAGCTGTGCCTTGCGACTACTGACGCACTTGGGTTGTCGGAACTTGGGTTAGCAACTGAGAATGCGCCTGGCGTTGTGGCCAAGGGCCGCGGTCATGGTTCTGACCGCGGCCCTGAGGACGGGGAATCCGCGTGCGTTTACACCAAGCCCTGGTCGAGCATCGCGTCCGCGACCTTGACAAAGCCCGCGATGTTGGCCCCGATCACGTAATTGTCCGGCGCACCGTACTCGGTCGCCGCGGCGCACACATTCTTGTGGATGGTGATCATGATGTCGTGCAGCTTGCGGTCCACTTCATAACTGGACCACGGCATCCGCGCGGAGTTCTGGCACATTTCCAAGCCGGACGTGGCCACGCCCCCGGCGTTGGCCGCCTTGCCCGGGCCGTAGAGGATTTTCTTGGCCAGGAACTGGTCAATGGCCGCCGGCTCGGAGGGCATGTTAGCCGCCTCCGAGACGAGGGTGCAGCCGTTGGCCAGCAACGTCTTGGCGTCCTCGCCGCTGATTTCGTTCTGTGTGGCGCAGGGAAACGCGCAGTCGCACTTGATGCCCCACGGGCGCTTGCCCTCGAAGTAACTTGCCCCGAACTGCTCGGCGTATTCCTTGATGCGACCGCGGCGGACGTTCTTGAGGTCCATCAGCCATGCGAGCTTCTCTTTGTTGATGCCGTCCTTGTCGTGAATGAAGCCGTTCGAGTCAGACACGGTAACGACGGTGGCGCCGACCTGGATGAGCTTCTCGACGGTGTATTGCGCGGCGTTGCCGGAACCCGACACGGTGCAAACCTTGCCTTCCATAGCCTGCTTGCGGGTCTTGAGCATTTCCTGGGCGAAATAGACCGCGCCGTAGCCAGTCGCTTCCGGGCGAATGAGTGAGCCGCCCCAATTCAAGCCCTTGCCGGTGAGGATGCCGGTGAACTCGTTGGCCAGCCGCTTGTATTGGCCGAAGAGGTAGCCAATTTCACGTCCGCCCACGCCAATGTCGCCCGCAGGCACATCCGTGTCCGGCCCGATATGGCGGAACAACTCGTTCATGAAGCTTTGACAGAAACGCATGACTTCGTTGTCGCTCTTGCCTTTCGGGTCAAAATCGGAACCGCCCTTGCCACCGCCCATGGGCAGCGTGGTCAGCGAGTTCTTGAAGACCTGTTCAAAGGCGAGGAACTTCAGGATGCTGGCGCACACGGTCGAGTGCAAGCGCAGGCCACCTTTGTAAGGCCCGATGGCGCTGTTCATCTGAATGCGAAAGCCGCGATTGACCTGGAACTGACCTTTGTCGTCCTGCCACGGCACCCGGAACTGGATGAGGCGTTCCGGTTCGACAATGCGTTGGAGGATGTTGCCGTCGCGGTATTTTTTGTGCCGCGTGATGGCCGGTTCGATGGATTCAAGCACTTCGGTGACGGCTTGAAGGAACTCCGGCTCGTTGGCGTTGCGTTTGCGTACGATTTCGATGGTGTCTTGGATGAGGCCCATAGTTGATTACTCCTGTTCGGTTGACTGACTGGATTTGTGTTTGTTGCTGGTTTTGAGGCAGGGAACCGCAAGAAACCGCCGGCGCACCCACGAACGCCCATCCCACCGCGGACGCTCGCGCTTCGATGCGTTGACACTAACCTGCTCAATTGTCACCTGCATAAGACGAACAATGTTTTGACCGGTCTGAACCCCAATGTCCATAACTATTTAAATAACTTGTTACTGTCTAGTATATGATTTATCAATGTCATATCAGCCTCAGAATCCAAACGCTGCACAAAATCCAACCCGGATGAAGCCGCGCAGACGAGTCCGGCATAGCCCTCACTGAATCAGTTTTCCCTGCGGGTCTTGGGGCGAGCGAGCGCGACTCTGTGGTTGACGCTGGCGGGAATCGGCTTATGGTGGTCGCAATACGGTTATGCCCTGCTATTTATTTCGTCAATGCAAATTGAAACGCTGAAGGTATTTTGTGACGTGGTCCGCCTTCACAGCTTTTCCCGGGGCGCGGAGGCGAACGACGTGCTACAGGCCACCGCGAGCCTGACGGTTCAGCGGTTGGAGAAGTATTTGGGCGTGACATTGATTGACCGATCCTGCCGGCCTTGGAAGTTGACGCGTGAGGGCCGAACCTTCTACGACGGCTGCCGAAAAGTGCTTGAAGGCTACTACGTGCTGGAGAGCGAAGTGCGGGGCAAACAGATGGCCGCCGACACGGTCGTGCGGGTGGCCGCCATTTACTCAGTCAACCTAAACGACATGAGCCGCTGTGTGCGCCGGTTCAACGAGCTGCGACCGCAGGCGCGCGTCGAACTCGAGTATCTCCATCCCGGCCGCGTTTGCGAGCGGGTGCTCAACGACGAGGTGGATCTGGGCATCATTTCTTTTCCGCAGGGCCGGCGGGACTTGACAGTGATCCCATGGCGGGATGAGCCCATGGTGATGGTCTGTCCCCTGCAACACCGACTGGCCCGGGAGCGAAACCTCTCGGTGAAACAACTTGCCGGCGAAGCGCTCGTCGGATTCGACGCGGACCTGGTGATCCGCAAAAAGATTGACAGTTTCCTGCGTGGGCATGGCGTGGAGATGAAGGTGGTGATGACTTTCGACAACATCGAGGCGGTCAAACGCGCCGTGGAGGTCGGCTCGGGCGTGGCGATTCTGCCACGGCCAACGATCGAGCACGAACTGCGGGCGGGCACGCTGACGGCAGTGCCGTTCGCGGACCAGAGCTTTGTGCGACCGCTGGGGATTGTTTATCGCCGGGGCCGACGGCTCCAACCCAACACCGAGGCGTTCATCGCGTTGCTTAAGAACGGCGGCCAACCCGCAGGCAAGGAAAGGGCAAAATCTTGAGCCGCGTTCAGAACCGCCGCAGCGGACGTGAGTCCGTTCTGATTCTTTGGAGAATGGAGCGGACCCACGTCCGCGGCTGCAGGGCTTTGAAATGGCCTCTCCTGAACACGCTTATCCCAATGAAACCAGAAGCAGTCAACCCGCCGCGCCCTGCCAAACGTGAACCTCTGCAGCTAAGATCACTTCCATGAACATGAACAAGCCAGCCATGAGCACCGGGATGCCGGGACTGGACCGTGTGCTGACCGGTCTCCTCCCCGGCGACAACGTGGTGTGGGAAGTCGAGGGCATCGAGGATTACCTGCCCGTATTGCCGCCCATCTGCAACGAGGCCCGCCGCTTGCAGCGGAAGCTGATTTACTTCCGCTTCGCCCGCCACGCGCCGTTGCTGGACGCCGGGTGCGGAGCGACCATTCACGTCCTCAACCCCGATGAAGGTTTCGAACGGTTTCTCACCGAGATTCTGGACGGGATCGAGCGCGCCGGGCCGGGTGCTTTCTACGTTTTCGATTGCCTGTCAGATCTGGCGGCGGACTGGTTCAGCGACCGGATGCTGGGGAACTTCTTCATGATCGCCTGCCCCTACCTGTACGAGCTGGACACCATTGCCTACTTCGCGCTGCAAAAAAATCTGCACTCGTTTCACGCGACCCAATCCATCTTCAACACCGCCCAGGTCATCATTGAATTGTACCGGAAGCAAGACCGCCTCTTCGTCCATCCGATGAAGGTCTGGCAGCGTTCTTCACCCACAATGTACGCGCTCCACAGTTGGGAGGGAGATGCCTTCGAGCCGGTGACCAGCAGCGCAACGATCACTGACATCCTCGCGGGGGCACCCAAGCCGTGGCTGGAGTTCACCATTCACCGACCCGGCATCTGGGCGCACACCTTCCATGAGGCGCAACAGACCGTCCACGCCCTGCGCAACCACCAGCCGGTCGAAGCCGAGGCCAAGGTGCAGCTCCAGCGTTTGCTGAAAATGGTGGTGACCCGCGACGCGCGGTTTCACGAACTCGCGGAAAAGCACCTCGAGCTCGCGGACGTGGTGGAGATCATGCAACGGATGGTGGGCACGGGACTGATCGGCGGCAAGTCGCTCGGGATGCTGCTCGCGCGGGCCATGCTGAAAAAGGCCGACCCCCAGTGGGCCGAACGGCTCGAAGGCCACGACTCCTTCTTCGTCGGCGCGGACGTGTTTTACACTTATCTGGTGCAGAACGGCTGCTGGTGGCTGCGCCGCCGGTTGAAGGATTTCCAGGCGTTTCTCCAGCACGCGGATGAGGCCCGGCAGAAAATCCTCAACGGCACGTTTCCGGATTACATCCAGCAGCAGTTCATGGAGATGCTGGAGTACTTCGGTCAGTCGCCGTTGATCGTGCGCTCCAGCAGCTTGCTGGAAGACAACTACGGCAACGCCTTTTCCGGCAAATACGAGAGCGTCTTCCTAGCCAACCAAGGGGCGCCGCATGAACGCCTTCAAGCATTCATGCGCGCGGTACGAACTGTCTATGCCAGCGCGCTGAGCGAGGAGGGCTTGAACTATCGCCAGCAGCACGGACTGCTCGACCGCGACGAGCAGATGGCCCTGCTCGTGCAGCGCGTTTCTGGCGAATTGCACGGCGACCTGTTCTTCCCGCAAGTCGCGGGGGTGGGCTTCTCGTTCAATCCCTTCGTTTGGAACGAGGACATTGATCCCCACGCGGGCATGTTGCGTCTGGTGTTCGGCTTGGGCACACGCGCGGTGGACCGCTCGGACGACGACTACACCCGGCTGGTGGCGCTCAACGCCCCCCTCAAACGTCCGGAAGCCAAACCGGATGAGGCCCGG
>JALOTT010000338.1 GCA_025457745.1 Verrucomicrobiota bacterium | reverse complement strand
CAAAGATGGTGAACTTCTCGCCCCACTCCTGAATTTTCGCGAACTTCTGCCGCGTCATTTTGCGCGTGAGGAAGAAATCTTCCGGCTGCTTGCCAAGGCGCTGGATCATGTCTTTCTTGGCGGCGTCGTATTCGTAGCCGGGCGAAATCGTGTGGCCGTCTACTTCGAGCGACGACAGGTAGGCGAACATGTCCTCCAACTCCCGCACGTCTGTCTCTTTGTAAACCGTCGTGTTCGTCGCCGTCTGGAAGCCGAGAATCTTCGCCATCTTGATCGCCGCAATACATTCCTTGAACACCCCTTCGCGTTCGACGATAAGATCATGGGTGAATTCCAGTCCGTCCACGTGGACGTTCCAATACATCCATTGCGTGGGGCGGATGACGACTTTGCTTTTGGCGGTGGCGTCGGCTTTGCGAATCTGCCCGGCCTCTTTTTCTGAAATGAGTTGTTCCGCAACCAAACGCTTCAGCGTGGCTTCGTGCCGGGAATTACCACGCTCGTACTCTGCGGCCAGGTAATCGCGCATCTTTTTGCGCATGAACACGCCGTTCGTGCAGATGTAGATGATGCGTTTCTGTTCGAGCAGCCCGGCGACCAGTTCCTCGACCTGCGGATAAATCAGCGGTTCGCCGCCGCAAATCGAAACCATCGGCGCGTCGCAATCCATCGCCGCCGCGAGACATTTCTCGAGCGGCACCATGTCCTTGAGATTGGTGGAGTACTCGCGAATCCGCCCGCAGCCGGTGCAGGTCAAATTACACGTGTGCAACGGTTCGAGCTGCAAGACCATCGCAAATTTCGGCGTCTTGCGGACTTTGTGTTTGATGATATGGCCGGCGATTTTCGCCGACAACAGGAAGGGGAATCGCATGATATTATCGGACGAGCGCGACTTGTTTGACCACTGGCATCTCCGGCCGCGTCACATCATTCGGCGCCGGTGGCGGGTCGGCTTGCATCAGGCCCGGCAGAAAGAACGACGCGGGCGAAACACTGTGGGTGGTATTGATGCCGCTGCAACCTGCGGTCAAAACCGACAGGGCAGCGCCAACCACCAACCGGAACGTTTTTCGCTGTAATGTCACTGGTATCACAGTATAAATTCTCCGCGGATGTTCGCAACAGCTAATTCCCAGGTTCACGTTCGGACAATTTGTCGGGTGTGGCTGCTTGGCAGCGTCGCGCTGGCGTCCGCCGCCGGCGCCGATTCTACCAACACCGGCAAAGCACGTTGGGTTGCGCACGCGCGAGAAGTTTACTTCGCGGCGCAGAAGCGGTTTGAAGCCGAACCGACCAAGGCCGTGGCCGCCTGGGAATTTGCCCGCGCCGTTTTCGACCGCGCCGAGTACGCGACCAACGACACGGAACGCGCAACGCTCGCCTTGCGCGGCATCGGCGCGTGCCGGGAACTGCTGGCCCGCGACCCAAAATCGGCCCCGGCCCACTACTACCTCGGCATGAACCTCGGCCAGTTGGCGCGCACGAAAACCCTCGGCGCGTTGAAACTCGTGGATGAAATGGAGCGCGAGTTCAAGGCGGCGCGAGCGCTTGACGAGTATTGGGATTACGCCGGACCGGACCGGAATCTAGGTTTGCTTTACCGCGACGCGCCGAGCATTGGCAGCGTTGGCAGCCGCAGCCGGGCGCGCCAGCATCTGTTGCGCGCGGCGGCGTTGGCGCCGAATTATCCGGAAAACCGGCTGAACCTGGGTGAAGCCGCCGTGCAATGGCGCGACCCGAAAACCGCGCAGCGCGAACTGGCGGCGCTGGAGGAGCTTTGGGCGACGGCGCAAACCCACTTCACCGGTGCGGACTGGGAGGCGAGCTGGGCGGACTGGAATTCGCGGCGGCAGGAACTGCAATTCAAAGCGAAGAATCTGGCCAAGCCATTAACCTCGCCGCACGCCGCGAATTGAGCGTCGCCCCGCCGGGCTGCGAGTGGGGCGGTTCAGGCCGGCACCACTGCGGTCCAGCACGTCCGGCCAAATCTTTCCGTGAACTTTTCGCGCAGCGTTTCGGCAGCCTTGACACCGTGGACGATGGCGAAGGTTGTCGAGCCGCTGCCAGACATGAGCGTGGCGGCAGCGCCGTGGCGGCGGAGGAATTCCTGGAACAGCGCCAGCAGCGGATATTTTTCCAGCGCGGGCGCTTCGAGCGAATTATAAAATGCGCGGCCCGCCGCGGGCAGATCGCCGCCTTGCAGGAGCGAGATCAGTTCTTGCGCGCGGCCCGGCTGGCCGTTCAGCGCGGCGGGAAAACGGCCGAGGTTTTGGTATGCCCACGCCGTCGAAATGCCGAAGCCGGGATGAATCAGGAGAAATCTCGCGCCGCGCAATGCCGGGAAAAAGTCAAGCGGCTGGATTTTTTCGCCACGCCCGGTGGCGAGCGCAGGCTTTGTTTGCAGGAAAAACGGCACGTCGGAGCCCAGCGCCGCCGCGAGTTCGTGGAGCGTTTCCGGCGGGAGCGGCGCGCTGAAAAGTTCATTCAGGCCGAGCAATGTCGCCGCCGCGTTGCCGCTGCCGCCGCCCAGTCCGGCGGCCAGCGGAATTTGTTTCTCCAGATGAATCCGCACACCTTCAGCGATTTGCGCCGCTTGCAGAAACACCGTGGCCGCGCGGTGAACGAGATTGCTCGAATCGGCGGGCAAATTCGCATCGCTGCATGTCAACGCCACACCGTGTCCGCCTCGCTCGAACGTCAGCCGGTCGCAAAGGTTGACGGGATGGATGACGGTTTCGAGTTCATGAAAGCCATCCGTCCGCTTGCCGAGGATGTTCAGCAGCAGGTTGACTTTGCCGGGCGATTGTTTTTCGAGCGTCGTCATCGGGGGAATTCTTTAACCGCGAAACACACGAAACACACGAAAAAAGAAAACGCGCCAATCGGGTTGGCGCGTCGCGAAAGGAAGTCAAACCGCCTGCTTCAGTTGTCGAAAATGCGGAAGCGGCTGCCGGGGATCATCGGCGCAACGTCGCCGCCGCTGAAACCGATGGCCGTGTCCGTGGCAAACATCGAGTCCGCAAGCAGCCGCGGCTTGAAGTTGTCCGGATACACCGGCTCGGACTTCAGGTATTTTGTGGCGATCGGATCGTAGGACGGAATGGGGAAGGTGACGATCTCGTACAAGCCGATGCCCGCGCGCGCCATGCTGCGGTTGAAGCCGCGCACGAAACCGGTCGTGTAGGCCGTGGCCGGCGAGTCGAACAAGGCGCTTTGTTCCACGGTGCGGCGCATTTCACCGCCGCGGACAATTTCGAAGAAATTGTTCATACCACGACCGAGCTTTTTTTCCGGGCCGGCGCAACCGGCGGCCAGCAAGCCTGTCAGTAACACCGCGCCGAGGAGAGAGAATTTGGTTTGCATAAATTCTTAAGTTTCCGAGCGCAGCTTACACGCACTGGCCGGGATGTAAAGCGCGATTTTTCACATGACTGGATTTTGCACGTGACGGTTGCGATGTAACGTTTCATTGCCAAAGCTGACGCAGCCACGGCCCGCCGTATTTGCCGCCCAGCCAGACCAGCAAACCGAGCAGCACGACCGCGCCGATTATCACCGCCAGCCGGCGACGCGCCTTGGCCCGGTCCGGCTGATCCCAATACCACGCAATCCACACACTGATCTCGTAGAGGATGTACAACGGAGCGGCCATCAGCACCTGCGTGATGACCTCCGGGGTCGTCAGCACGGCGCCGAGGAACAGGTTGATGACAATCATGTAGCGCCACATCTTTCGAAGCGTGGCGTAACTCAGCACGCCAATCTTCACCAACGTGAGCAGCACCACTGGCAGTTCAAACCCCAGCCCCATGCCGAGCATGAATTTGCAAACAAAACTGATATAGTCCTCGGCTTTCCACTGGGACGCCCCAAGTCCCAGCCACTGGGAATACATTTGCGAAGCCGCCAGCGCCACTGGCATCAGCACGAAATAGCAAAAAATCACACCCGTGAAGAACAGCCCGGCGCCAAACCCCAAGCCGCGGTAAACGTACTTTCGCTCCCGCATCTTCAATGCCGGGAAGACAAACGAGGCCACCCAATAAAAAATCAACGGGGCCGCCATTACCATCCCGCCGTAGAACGCCACCTGAAACGCGACGAAGAAGCCGCCCGCCGGGCTGAGGTTGATCAGGTCTATGTGCAACCGTTGCGCCTGCTCGGCCGCCACCGGGTCATATTCCGCCCGCCAGCCCAAAACGCGGTTGGTGCCGAGAAGAACCGGCTCGACGCTAACTACGGTAAAGCGGTTGGTGCCGAGATCAAACGATCGCTGTTGTTCCGGCGTGAGTTGAAAAACCTTCGACCAGTTCGTGCCAAAGCGAACGGTGACCACCTGGTTCGTGCCGGGGTAACGCACCTTGGCCTGGTCCAGCGGCCACTTGATGACGCCGACGACGTAGTTGCCGGCGATGAGACACACCAACATCGCCACGCCCAGCGCGACCACGGTCTTGATGAACACCCAACGCAGGTCTTCGAGGTGCTCGAGGAAAGTCTTTACGGGGCCGCCCTCCTGATCCTCTTCAGGGCGTTCCGCCTCAGGGTCATCGGCCATGACGGGCAGCGCTCAGAAGTAATCAGGCTTTGGGGCCGGTCGAAGCTTGGGAATCAGTTTGCTCGGTTTGGGACTGTCCGCCTTCGGGGGTGAGTTTTCGCTGTGCCGGCGGGGGCGAAGTATCGTCCACGGCGTTGTGCAGTTCGTCGGTCACTTCGCGCGTCGCCTTCTTGAACTCGCTGATTCCTTTGCCCAAGCCCTTGGCCAGTTCCGGC
>JALOTT010000337.1 GCA_025457745.1 Verrucomicrobiota bacterium | reverse complement strand
CACAGCGGCGTGTCCGTCCACATATAACCCAGCAAGCGCGGGTTATCGCGCACGTCGCGGCACTGGCGTTCGATTCTGTTTTGCAGGTCACGCTGGAACTCCGCGTCGAAAACATCGGGAAAGGACGCTTTGTCGCGAAGAAAGCGACTCGTAGGCGCAAGGTTCAAGAAAGACACGAACGGCGTATTCTCCCTGAAGGGCGCGCTCGCGCCATAGCCGGCCGTGTTGAAATGCCACGCTTGAAACTGGCGGGTGAGTTCCGTGGCGAGCGCCACATCGGCTCGCTGGGCGTTGTTCAAGCCGTCGCCGAGGTGGTTGATGCCCAGGTTAAAAAACGGATGGCCCTCGGGAGTCACCAGCCAGAAGCGCCCGCCGTTTTGCTGCAAGCGAAACCAGCCGGTCGCCTCCCAGCGCACCCGCGTGCTGCCGCCATAAGCGTCGGTGTCCGCGCCCTGCGCCGCACCGGGGCGGGCCAGCAAGACGAGGGCGCACAGCAGGAGAAGAAATGATCGAAGCGGTTTGAAGGTGATGTTCATGGTGTTTTTTTGGGGGAGATGTCCTCGGGGCCGGCAAAACTGTGGATGACCACGGTTCATTCATGCGTTTTCATCCACTCCGCCGCCTCGCGGTTGGCGGCGGTGATGGCGGCGAGCGCAGTGGTGTCGGGAGCCTCGTCAGCGGCGCGCAGGGCGCGGTTGCGGGCGGTGTTGCGGAGATACGCGCCGCACAGGTGGTAGCCGACGCAGCCGGGAATCCCGCGCAGGGCTTCGAGCGTGGCCGCGTAGCCCGCGCCATCATGCCGCTGGACGCCGTCGGGCTGGCGGATGGAAACCGCCTGATCGGCCAGCAAAACGGGCTTGCCCGTGAGGTCGTGCCATTTGCGGAGGTTGGCGGCGACTTCGTCGGGTTGCTTGAAATGCTGGAAGCTCAGCACGTCCACATACGGCAGCGCGGCGCGCACGACCTCCTCGGCGACAGGTAAGCTGGCCTCGTAGCGGTCGCCGAGGATAAGGTGGTGTTTGTCGTAGCGGCGAATGGCGTCGTGCGTGACCTGATACCATTTCGTCGCGAGCGCGGTGAGTTCGCGGCGTCCCGCGTCGGTCTTGAGCTTTTCGGGATCGAAGAGCGGCCCCTTCCACTCGTTGTGGGGGCGAGTGTGAATCCACGTCGGACAATCGATGTAGAAGTAGCCGATGAGCTTCGGGTCGCCCGCCATCCGTGCGCAATGTTCGCGCGCGACGTAGTCGCACCACTCGGCGAACTCGGCGCTGTGGAAATCCGGGTGGCGCGTCTCCACCTCCCATTGATGGAAGTCGGCGAAGGGCAACTGATGGCAATACGGCAGCCCGAGCCACTGGTATTCCTCGAAGGTGAAGGCGCGCGAGTGACGGTGATTCGTCAGCCCGCGCGTGACGACCTCCTGCGTCCAGCCGACGCTGTTGAAGCCCCACGCTTGCAGGTCGGGCGCGACGGCCTCTTTGAGCCAGCGTTCCATCGAGTTGCCGTATTTGCGCGCCCACAGGTCGCCGTTTGCCGTGTAACGCAACGGCGCGGGATCAATGTGGTTCAGCGCGATCGAGAAGAACGGTTTGTCCTCCGGCGTGACGAACCACCAGCGGCCGTTCCTCGGGCCGACGGAGAAGAAACGCCTTGTCGCAGCGGCGCGAACAGGCTCAATGCTGAAAGCCAATGCTGCCATTCCGCCAGCGACAAGAAACTGCCGGCGGGACAACGTGGCGGTGGATAGGGGAAATGGATTCATGGTTTGTTGGAACCCCGCTCGCGCGCCACCAGCTTGACCACGGCGGCAGTCGGCTTGTCGCTCAATACGATCTGATCCACGTTGATGTGGCCCCAGCCGCCGGGGGCATGGTCCACAATCTGGATTTGCGCCGTCTTGCCGGCCAACTCGGCGATGTCCCACGACGCCGGTGCCAATTCTTCGCTGCCACCCGGACTCGAGTTTGGGCCGACCGCGGTTCGCACGATCTTGCCGGCCACGAGCAAGTTCATGCAGGTCTTGGCCTCGAAGTCGGCGAGGACGATATCGGGGGCTGCGT
Organism: Verrucomicrobiota bacterium; assembly: GCA_025457745.1. GTDB lineage: Bacteria > Verrucomicrobiota > Verrucomicrobiia > Limisphaerales > JADLHS01 > JALOTT01. The sequence goes on along the minus strand of JALOTT010000337.1, from coordinate 2,717 downwards.
CCTGAGCCCATGTCGAGCCCCAAGACAGGGCGACGATTGCGGCAAACATTGCGAAAGCGGGTGTCATGGTGAAAGCTCCTTCGCCAAAAGGGGGCAGGACCCTCTTGCCGGAACGGCCCGTAGGGTTCTTCGCACCAAAGGATCCCGTCCCCTTTTGGCGAACTGGATGGTTGTTTTGGATTTTCCCGGGGTTGGACTTTTCGGGGGGGGCGACCATCAGTGCTTCGATCTGCCGCGCCAGAAGCTCGGAAGCACAAACCCTGGTCACCATGACGTGGGGACTGGCGGCATCGGCGACCCAACGGGAAAAGCCCGTTTGGTCGATCACCACGCGGCCGCCCCGTTCCTCGCTCCAGAGTTCTGGATTCGTCCCTCGCACCGCATAGAAAGCCGCCGCCTGATCATAGCTGGGCTGGCCGCCCTCAATCGACGGGCGCTTCCCAAAGAGGCGTAGTTCGAAGGCCCGCCGCACGGGATTGCAGGCCGGTGTTCGCTTCAACGCTGCGCCCGTGATCACGGAATTTCCCACCTCGAAGCCCTGCCACGCAATCTCCGTGGGCCATTCCGCCGCCACCAGGCGCGCGGCCGCTGGATGGGTCGCGATGTTGGTCTCGGGCTTAGCCGCGGGAGGAAACTGGCCGCCCATAACGATTACGCGGCGGATCTTCCCGCGAACCAGAGCCGGCTCCTGTCGCCACAGTTCCGCCAGATTAGAGAGCGCGCCCACGCTGCACACCGTCACGCTGCCATCCGGTTGGGCGGCCAGCACGCGGCGGTAAACGTCGAGCGCAGCGGGAGCTTGGTCGTCCGGTCCGACGTCGTTCGGAAATTCGTCACGCAGGCCGGGCGTGTAGAGACTGGTGCGCTGCAGTGCGGTCGGGCCGACCTTGTCGGTGCCGATGGGGATGTTTGGCCGTCCGTAGTAAGTGTTGATGGCATCCACCGCTGCTGCCGAGGCATTGGCGAGATCGGCCCGATTCACGACGGTGGCGAGCAACTCGCACTCGCCGCGGTCGGCCAGCGCGTGAAGGAGAGCCAGCGTTCCGGCGTCGTCGGCATCGCCCGACATGTCGGTGTCCAGAATCAGCTTCACCGGCGGCGAGGTTTGGAGGCGCTGGGCATAAACGTAGTAAGCGCCGCCAAGCTCCCTGCCCCTGTCGTCGGCAAACCAAGTTTGCAGCTGGGCCGGTCCGGCGCGCAGCGGCACGCGAAACGTCGCTGACACGTCAGCGGCGATGACGTTCACCGTGCGATCAACGCCGGCGATCTTCAGCCGGGCCTTGGCGATGGGCAGATTGGTTCCGTCCGGGAATTCACCATCCGCGATCTTCCGCGCTGGCAGGCCATCGCGGAGCGGCGCCTCGCATTCGCGCGGCCAGCGGCGCAACTCGAACTCGTATTCGCCAGTGCGGGCCACCTCCAGATACCAGGCACCGTTCTTGTGCTCGCCGCGGCGGACTTGCGCGCTCTGGTCGAAGAACACATCGCGCCATTCGCAGGGCGACAGCAGGCTGAACGGCTCGGCGTCGTGGCCTATGACCACGCGCTGCGGATCGTTCAACCGCGGCGCGACCGTCTCCCACCACGGCGCGTAATGCGCCCGCAGTCGCGCCGCGATGTCAGGATGTTCGGCGATGACGTTGCGCTCCTGCGCCGGGTCGGCGGCAAGATCGTAGAGTTCCTTGTCCTGCACCAAACGCCATCGTTGCCAGAGCACGCAGGCGTCGCCGCGCTCCGGCTCCGGGTGGTTCATGCGGCTGAACTGCACCACGAGCGCGCGGTCGGCCGGCGGTTCGCTGGTCCCGCGCAACACGCCGGCCAGGCTGATTCCGTCGAACTTCGCCGTGGGCGGCGCCTTTACGCCGGCCAGGTCAAGCAGCGTCGGCAGCAGGTCCTGCACTTCGGTCAGGCCCGTCACGTCTCCGGCCGTGCGCAGTCCGCCGGCCGGCCAGCGGATGAAGCAGGGCACGCGATGGCCGCCCTCCCAGAGCGTCACCTTGCCGCCCTTCATGCCGGCATTGAAGTAGCGCGGGCCAAACGTGCTGCCGTTGTCGCTCAGGAACACGACCACGGTGTTGTCGCGCAGATCGGTTTCACGCAGGAAGGCATCAAGCCGGCCCATGTTCTCATCAATGTTGGCGATCATCGCGAAGTAGCGCGTGAGCTGCTCGCGCACGGCGGGTTCAAGTTCCGGCAGGTTCGCCTTGGCGACAACAGCTGCCATCGCCTCGCGGTAACTAGCCGGAATGAAATGTGGCGCGTGCGGGGCTGCGGTGGGCAGATAGCAGAGAAAGCGTTTGCCCGACAGGGCCTGCTCGCGCATCCAGCGCATGGCCTCGCGAAAGAAGACGTCGGTGGTGTAGCCGGCCAACGGGCGGCGCCGGCCATTGTGCCAGTAAGTGTCGTCGAAGTAATCGTTGTCCCAGAAATCCGGCGCGGAGCCGATGTGCGACGACGGATACCAGAGCGTCTCATGGAACCCGCGGTCCTGCGGACGATAGGGATAATTGTCGCCCAGGTGCCACTTGCCGAAAATACCCGTGGCGTAACCGGCGGTGCCGAAAAGATCGGCCATGGTGGGCAGGTCGCGGCGCAGCAGGGTGCGCCCGCTGCTGACATTCATGGCGAGGTTTCGCAGCGCATCCACGCCGGTCAGGAGTTGCCCGCGCGTGGGGGTACACATGGGCGCGACGTGGAAGTCCGTGAACCGCACGCTC
>JALOTT010000035.1 GCA_025457745.1 Verrucomicrobiota bacterium | reverse complement strand
GACAGCCGGTCGATGGATTCCACCAGCAGCACAGAACCGGGGGTGCCTTTGCCCTCTTTTACGGAGGCAAGCCACTTGCCCAAATTGCCCTGTTTGAGATTTACACCCCGAAAGCCGGACACTCCGGCGTCAACGATTGTTTTCTCAATCCGAAGCCCATGAGTTTTGGCGTAATCCTGTCCCCCGCTCGACTGCCGGCGCGATGAATCTCCCAACCCTTGCTCATCACTTGAATACCGGACATAGAGTGTGCCAGGAGTTTTCTTCTCTTCATCAACGCCCGCATTCATGCTTTCATCCATATTGGTACAGCCGCCCAGCAAAGAGTCTTTGACCCAGTTTCAGTGACACCGGATAATCTCTTCGGTTCCGTGGGACGGGGTCGCGGTACTGGTTTCGCACGATGAATCTCGGAGCGGGACGCGAACCGGGGTAATCACACCAAGATCAATCGGAAGCGCCATTCAATTTCAGAAGGTGAGCAGTTGGGACCAACAACACGTACTGGGGCTTGACGATTATCCCGCGCCGCAGCGCTTTGCGGACAAGCACTGCGCTGGCAGGAGGGCTCTCGCATTGGCCGAGGCAAACGGAGTTGAAGCGCTCCTTTGGCAGTTTTTCGAGTTCGTTGAATGATTCGAGCACGAACACACTGTATTTGGACCGAACCCTTCCATTCCCATTCCCACTTTCCACAGCCTTTTCTGGTCTGAAGCCAAGCTTTATATCGCCCAGCATAGCCAGTTTTTTTGGTGAGTCTATTTCCGTCGATTGCACCATGTTCTCTCATTTTAAGAGTTCTTCGGGGTGTATGTTTTCGGAATTTGTTTCATAACGAACCGTCAACCGATGAAGTCTTCGCGCCCCCCAGCAAACTCACGCATTCCGTCGGGCCGGGAATTAAGATGAAATGTGCCTCGGACGCGATTGTGGAATACTGGCGTTATAAGAACTCCAGGAAAGGCCAGAGCACGGCGAACAATCGCAACCACCGGCCATCGCGGCACAGCGCGGATGCAACTCGGCTCGCGCAGGTAGTGAATTGACTCGATCAATAGTGCGAGCGCGGACTCTCGTTGGCTCCAGATTCATTTCTTTGCCAAGTGGCCCTGCGCGTTCCCGCCATCCACGCCGCTTGGCCTACCATTGACACGTGCGGCAACTCGAACCCTACAATGGACGGCTGTCTCGATGCCGACCTGCGTACCTATGCCATTCCGCAACGGCTGGCGGACTAACCGCTAACGAAATGTGCCGCCGGCAACCCTCCAAAGATTAGGCGATGCCAACGTTACGCTTTGTCGCCACGCGCCCAAAAAACTACTGGGGGTGAGCGAGCCCGCGTCGAGGTGTAATGATTACCAGCCACAATTGCCGTCAATGACAGGCTGCAACGGCGGCGGTGCAACGGCGTGAATAATTGGCGGCACGTCGACATTGTCCGGGCTGAGAGCCTGCGCCGGAAACACTGCTCACAATCCAAACAACCCGCACCAGTCGGAATCCAGTTTGGTTGGTATGGTAATCCCGGATGAGCCCGGCCGATTGAAATCCTTGGGCCGGCACGTCAGGCGCAAGATCGCCGATTACCCGTCCAACACATTCCGCAAACCGCCAGTCCTAACGGGGATCTCCTCCACACTTGCCCTCCGCCCGCTTGAGATTGCCATCAGCAAAGAGAGTGAGGAAGGCTCGACAGGCGGTTCATCCAAAGATATAAAAGTCATGGTGATAGATGTCCCAATAATTACCAGTCTTACCAGTCGCGAGGAAACTCCGGGCCACTCAGGGCCGGAGAGAAGGACAGCGCGCGACGTGAGAGGGAAACTCCCCGATGCGGGGTTGTTGGCCGCTGGAGGCGAGGGTCGGAATCGACCGAGTCTCGCCTTCCACAAGCCACTCGAAATCAATCGTCTATGTCATCGCTGACTGACTGACTATAAACGAGTTGCGTTAATTGTCAACCCATATCCGGCCATATCTTTTTTTACCGGTTTTAGCCCTGTTAAAAGGGTCCGTGCTGGCACTTTTGCTGGCACTTTTTTTCACGACCAGCGGCGCTATCCGGCCAAATAGTGGTTGATTATCATCCGGGATATGGTTGATTATACAGCCATGATTCGTCGCCACCTCACCGAGCAACTGCTTCAGGCATTGGAGGACACGCCCGCCGTTTTGATCAATGGCGCGCGGCAGACCGGCAAAAGCACGTTGGCCCAACTGCCGGAACTCGAAAAACAAGGCCGCCAATATCTGACCTTCGACGACCCCGGCGTCCTGGCGGCGGCGAAGCAAGACCCCAACGGTTTCATCGCCGGCTTGACCGCGCCGGTTACACTGGATGAAGTCCAGCATGTGCCGGAACTTTTTCCAGCCATCAAGATGGCGATTGACCGGAAACGCCAGCCGGGGCGTTTTCTGCTCACCGGCTCGGCGAATGTGTTGCTGCTGCCCAAATTATCCGAGTCACTGGCCGGTCGCATGGAGCTGTTGACCCTCTGGCCATTTTCGCAGGGCGAAATCAACGGCGTCAAAGAAGGCTTCGTGGATGCGCTGTTTTCCAAGCAGCCCGCTTGGGCGTCGGGAAAAACCAAGAATCTCCAGCGTGATGAACTATTCGAGAAAGTTCTGGCTGGCGGCTATCCGCTGGCGATTGCCCGTAACAGTGGCGCGCGCCGCAAGGCGTGGTTTCAGTCCTACCTGACGACCATACTCCAGCGCGATGTCCGCGACCTGACCAACATCGCTGACGTGACGGCTGTGCCCCGTTTACTGTCGGTGGTGGCCACGCGTGCCGGCAGTCTGTTGAACTTCGCTGATCTGTCGCGCACGCTGGCACTGCCGCAAACCACCTTGAAACGTTACTTCGCCCTGCTGGAAGCGACCTTCCTCGTGCAACTGCTGCGGCCGTGGTCGAGCAACCTCGGCCAGCGCGTCATCCAGACCCCAAAAGTTTACTTGGATGACACCGGTTTGCTGGCGCATCTGTTGGGACTGACCGTGGAGCGGTTGAAAATGGATGGCACTCTGGCCGGGGGCGTGCTGGAAAACTTCGTGCTGATGGAACTGCGCAAACAATCGGCATGGAGCGAGACCCAACCGGAATTTTATTTCTGGCGCACGGCGTCAGGACAGGAAGTGGACATCGTGCTGGAAGACAGCGCTGGCCGCTTGGTCGGCATTGAGATCAAAGCCGGGGCGACGTTGGGCGGTGCGGATGTTCGCGGATTGCAGGCGATGGCAAGTGCGGCGGGCAAGCGATGGATTCGTGGCGTGGTGCTTTATACCGGCAACGAAGTCATTCCCTTCGCTGCCAACTTGCACGGTTTGCCGATGTCGCAACTGTGGGCGGCACACAAGTAGGCGGCGTGCCCGGCTTCTGCTTCCCCAACCAGACATGCAGACTCCGAGCGTGATTCCTAAGTGCCATTCCTTGGCGAAGCGAACGCGGTCAAGATGTTCTCTGTGCGAGCAAGTGCTTTTTCATAACTTTTATTCACCGGACTTCCTGTTGGTTTCGTGCCCGAAACAGGGCACGGTTTTGCGAACGCAAAACCTAAGCGCACCCCACAGCGGCGGGCGGCGCTGTCAAGGCAGACCGCAGCGATAGCGAGGAACGCCTTGACAGCACGAGCCGCCCGACCGCTGTTGTTTTCCGCGTGCGTTTAGCTGGCATCTCCTTTCACGATTTGGACGGGTTGCAACTGCATCACCCACGAGCCGTGTTGTAGTTGGTTGCGCGTGTGGATCGCGGCATCGTACGGCGTCTGGTTGCGAATCATCGCGGCGATGATTTTGAGCCAGCTCATTCCCAGGCAGCGCAACGCGCAGGCGTGACCCTGGCCTTTCTTACGATGCGCCTCGTAATAGATGCGTGCCCAGTCGCAATAATGGCGGCTGAGGTCAACCCACAGATGAATGGTGGCTCGCAGGAACCGGTTGCATTGGTAGCGCAGATAGACCACGGACACTTTGCCCGATTGGTAACTGACGGGGGCCATGCCCGCCAAACACTGCAAAGCTTGCGGCATGTCGGCCAGTGCCTTGAGCGCGATGAGTTCGCCCAACAGTCGCGGCGCCAGCTTCGGGCCTGCGCCGGGCAGTGAGGCGAACAGGGTGTGATCGGGATGTTGCTTGAAGCACTCGGTGATGAGCGCGCGGCAGCGGGTCAACTGCGCCTCCAAGGTCTGCAACATTATCGCGGTGGCGACCGCCAACGCACTCTTGGCGGCGATCGTAGCGTCTGCGCCGCAAAACTGATCGGCCCTGGCAAAAATCTCCATCCGCTTCTTGTTCCTGGCTGGATGAAACAGCTTCTGCGCGTGCAGGAAGTTTTGCCATTTGCGCTTTCCGGCCTGCACCAAGTCTTTGGGCGTGGGGAACCGTTCGACGAAGGCCCAGGCCGACGGCGCGCACCAATCCGCGAAGGCTTCCAACGCGGCGGGATAATACTCGTAGAGCGCCTGTTGAAGCTGGTTGATCAGGGCCGTGCGTTGTTCAATCAGCGCCACTTCATCCCGGCACAACAACCGCAGCCGTTGCACCAGCGGTTCCGGCGCGGTCAACACGCGCCAGCTTTCCCCTTCCAGACGCAACGCATCGGCCAGCGCCCAGCAATCGGCGCGGTCGGTTTTCGTGCCACTGGGCAGCTTGCGCGTGCGGTACGATTTGGAACTGCGCGGATGCACTGGGTAAACGCGATAATCCAGTATTACCAACCGTTCAATGGCGGCGCGCACGGAGGTCCGAGCCGAAACTCCCTTACTAATCTGGCCTCACGATAGAAAAATAGATTAAATAGCAACAATATGCCTTAAAGGTTTTGTCGCTTGTCATCCGCCTAAGCCCAATCCCGCCAAATCGGCCTGAATGGGATGAAATAGGGCAATTCTGGCAACCGCTGGCAACCGTTACTGACATTGGTTTTTTGCCAAGACGAAGCGCGGGCTGGTGTCTTCGCTGGGCAGCCCGCCGCCTCACTTGTGGCTGGCATTTTCGTCGGGCTGATGGCTGACAGCTCTGATGATTCCCATCCCCGATCCTGCGTCCAGTTGACGCTCCGCCAGTCCGGATACTTGTGCCGGCCTTCACCGGGCCGGAGCGAGTCGGTTGCGCGAGACGAATCTGCCCGCGCTCGCCTATCTCTGCGTCTGCTCCGACCCGACGGTGAAGGAAGGACTGGATACGCTTGATACGAAACAGACCGACCTCGATTTCCAAGTCTCCACCGATGCCGCCAGCGTCCGCGAATTTCTGGACGCTCCTTTCGACAGCGCGAAAATCGTTTTCTCCACTTACCAGTCGGCGCAAGTTGTCGGAGCGGCTTTGAAACCGGGTGAGGCATTCGACTTGGCTGTGTTCGACGAAGCGCACAAGACCGCAGGCCGCGAAGGCCGCAACTTTGCTTTTGCGCTGGATGACAAGAATCTTTTCATCCGCAAGCGCTTGTTCATGACCGCCACGCCGCGCCATTACAATCCGCTCAACAAAAATAAAGATGGTGACGCGCAACTCGTCTTCTCGATGGATAACGCCGAGACTTACGGAGCGCGAATTTATCGCCTTCCATTCAGCGAAGCGGCTAAACGCGGCATCATCTGTCGTTACAAGGTGGTCATTTCCGTAATCACTTCGCAACAGGTGACGAATGAATTATTGAGTCATGGCGAAGTGCTGGTTAATGGCGACACAATTCGCGCGCGACAAGTTGCCAACCAGATTGCACTCAAAGAAGCCGTTGCCAAATACGGCGTGAACAAAGTTTTTACGTTCCACAGCACCGTCGCTTCTGCCGCGTCGTTTACCAGCCGTGGAAACGAGGGTGTTGCCATTCATTTGCCGGATTTCAAAACACTTCACGTCAACGGCGCAATGCCGACCGTGTCGCGTGAGCGTGTGATGCGAGAATTCCGGGACTGCAAACGCGGCATCATTTCCAATGCACGCTGTTTAACCGAAGGCGTTGACGTGCCTGCCGTGGACATGGTGGCGTTTCTCGCCCCGCGCCGCAGCCGAGTGGACATCGTTCAAGCTACGGGACGCGCCATGCGTCTTGATCCGCCGAACAAGAAAACCACCGGCTATATTCTCGTGCCGCTTTATCTCGAACAGGCGACGAATGAATCCGTTGAACAAGCTGTGCTGCGTTCTGATTTCAGTGAAGTTTGGGAAGTACTGCAATCGCTCCAAGAACAAGATGAAGTGCTGGCTGAAATCATCCGCGACATGCGCATGGAGCGCGGGCGCACGAAAGGTTTTGATGACTCACGTTTCCGCGAACTCGTCCCGATTTTAGGCCCGTCCGTTTCGCTTGAAGTCTTGCGTCAGTCAATCACGACTGCCTGCCTCGATGCCATCGGTGAAAAATGGTTCGAGCGTTACGGACAACTCTTGGATTATCAGCAGAAGCACGGGAATCGTGATATGCCCGCGCGTTGGCCGGACAATCAGAAACTTGCAACCTGGGTCGTCAATCAGCGCGTGCTACAAAAAGATGGGGTGCTGGAGGAAGAAAAAATCGCACTTCTCGACCGGATCGGATTCAAATGGTCGCCACACGCGAGCACATGGCGGACATATTATCTCGCTCTTTTGGATTATCGAAATCGGTTTGCCGCTTCTGGTACACTCTCACAAAACCGACCGAGGAGCCGGCGACGTATGCGCGGGCCTCCTCAAGCATCGGCAACAACTCTGCGCTCGTGATGGTCGTCTTCATCGCATCCAGATTGAGCCGACAATTGTGAAACACAATTCCAAAGTCATTTGTTGTTGTCTGCTGTGCGCAACTTGGCACCACCGCAAGTGCGTGGTCCTGCTGCGTGTGCTCATTTGTATTCGTCGAGGGGGCAATTGTCTCGGTAGTACCGCACAATTTCTGCTAAATCCCCACCCGCAGAACCCGAGAACGTATGTTCTCCCGTGTGACACAGTTCGACCAAAACCTGCTTAAAGGGGATTACATTCACATTTCGTGAGCGAATCAAGTCCAGTTCCTTCTCCTCTTTGACGACTCCGTGGACAAAAGAGAACCGCCAGTCCAGGCCCGGCCAGATGTTATCGCGCGCCACAGCCTTCTTCTTGGCGAGGAACTTCTTCTCGATCCACGCATCAACGCATTGGGTGACTTCCTGTTCCGTGCGTCGTTTGGCCGATGTTTTCTTGAGGTTGCTCTGCCCCGCAAGGTCGTCGGTGAGCAGGCAGATGTATCCGATCGGACGAAAACTGACTTGCACCTCGACATGCACGCCGATCACCTTTCCGTCAGGTTCCCGCCGGACCGCAAGAATATCCATTTCGCTGACACCATGCTTTGCGCCTCGTATCGTGAAGAATCGATCCCGGTTCAGCCACTCCTCAACCAAGCTCTCGGCCAGAATTGCCATAAATTATGCGCGCGGCAGTTTCATGTCGCCGTGCTCTTCGTTTCTTCCACCGCTTGGCGGATGGTTTTCTTGAACTTTTCGATGCCTTGGTCAAACGCGGCGGCCATGGAAAGCACCGGGGTCTTGCGAATCTTGCGTTTGAACTTCTTCAGATTCTCCTCGGCGACCGGCTCGTCCATTTTGTTGGCGACGACGAGGCGCGGTTTGTTGAGCAACGCGGGGTCGTAAAGCTCCAGTTCCTTCAAGAGGTTCGCATGGTCGTCCCACGGCTCGCGATTGTCCGTGCCCGCCATGTCGAGCAGCAGCACGAGGATTTTGCAGCGTTGGATGTGGCGCAGAAACGCGTGGCCGAGGCCGACGTTGCGGTGCGCGCCCTCAATCAGCCCCGGCACGTCGCAGACCGTGAGCCGATGCCAGTCCGGATACTCGACGATGCCGATTTGCGGATGCAGCGTGGTGAATGGATACGGCGCGATTTTCGGACGCGCGCGGGAGATGGCCTTGAGCAGGGTGGATTTGCCCGCGTTCGGGTAACCGACGAGACCCACTTCCGCGATGAGGCGCAACTCGAATAAAAAGTCACCTTCATCGCCCGGCTCGCCCGGCTGTGCGAACCGTGGCGTCTGGTGCGCGGCGGTGGCGAAGTTGCGATTGCCCAGGCCGCCGCGCCCGGCCTGGCACAGCACGAACCGTTGGCCGTGTTTCGTGAGGTCGGCAATCAGCTCGCCCTTGACCAAGTCTTGGCGCGCGGACGTGCTCCGGCCTTCGTCTTCCTCCGACAAATCCACTTCTATGGCGCGGCTTGACCCCGAATGTCGGATCAACAGCCGGCGGTGCGAACTGACGGGCAGCCCCTCGTGTCGTTCGTTCTCCGGATCATCCGTCTCCGGCGAGTCTGATTCGGGTTTGGCCGGCAAGCGCCACACCAGTGTGCCGCAGGGGACTTTGATGATTATATCCTTCCCGGCGTGACCATCCATGCCTTTGCCCAGCCCGGCCTTGCCGTCCGGGGCGACGAGCTTCGGCTGATAATATTGCGCGATCAGGTTGTTCAGGTCGTGATCCGCCTCCAAAATTACATCGCCGCCGCGCCCGCCGTTGCCGCCGCTGGGGCCGCCTTTGGGAATATACGCCTCGCGATGGAACGCCACGCAGCCTTTGCCGCCGTGGCCCGCGCGGGCGTAAATTTTAATTTCGTCTATGAACATGGTTGGAGTTCGACCTTCAGGTTGTCCGATTCGGAATCAAAGGGCAGCAAGCTAAAGCGCGGGCTCCAATAAAAAAGGCGAGGCGCATGGCCTCGCCTTAAAAGTTATTGCCGGCGCTAGTTTTTCGCCGCAGCGGCCTCCGCCACGATATTCACGCGCTTGCCGTTCTGGTCGAAACGAACCTTGCCGTCCACCAGCGCGAAAAGCGTCCAATCGCGGCCCGTGCCGACGTTTTGGCCCGCAACGAATTTCGTGCCGCGCTGCCGGACGATGATGCTGCCGGCGGTGACGAACTCGCTGCCATACGCCTTCACCCCGAGCCGTTTGCTGACGCTGTCGCGCCCGTTACGGACGCTGCCTTGACCTTTTTTATGTGCCATACAGAAAGTTGATAGTTGATGGTTGAGAGTTGAGTGAACCGGATCAGGCTTTGATTTCCTTCACCTTCACCACGGTCAGTTCCTGCCGGTGACCGATGGCCTTGTGGTAGCCTTTGCGCCGTTTCATTTTGAAGGTGAGCTTTTTCTCGCCGCGGATGTGGTCCACCACGTCGGCCACGACGGTGGCGCCAGTGACCGTGGGTGTGCCGACCGTGACCTTGCCGCCGGCGTTGACCATCAGCACGCGGTCAAAAGTGACCGCCGCGCCTTTCTCGGCGGTGAGGCGTTCGATTTGCAGCGTGTCGCCCGCGGCGACGCGATACTGTTTGCTTCCGGTTTCCAATACAGCGTACATAAATTTTCCCCAAAGGGACGACAATAAAACCAGAACCGCGCAGAGGTGTCAATGTCTGTTTTGGGCCTGTTTTAGGGCGCCGATGGGATTTCGCTTTATCCGGAGCGGAGGTTTGTTTAGTCTTCCGCCATGCCAGAGATCGTCAAGTTTGTGAACAACGGCGCGGCGAGCATCACGCCCGCGATTATGGAAAAAGTTTTGCGTCAATTGCCGCAGTGGAAGCTGGAATTTACCCAGATTCAGGCGCCGCTCTTTCCGCATCTCGTGGATCAGTTGGAATTTTTGGCCAACGCCGTGGAGGACGCGGCGGAAGGCGTCTACAAAGAGTTGCCTTACTCCACAATTGCCCAGTCCGTGTTTGCTCTGATTTACGCGCACAAGAAGCTGGGGATCATTCCTGACAGCATTCTAAATCTGGGTTACGCGGATGATTCGAGCGTGGTGCGCGCGGTGCTCATCCAAAACGAGAAGGCCTTCGCGATTTACGCAGGGGTGCAGGACGTGGACTGGCAGAAAATCACGAGCCAGCCTTGAGGGAAGCGCAAAGCTCAAGAGAAGCGCCCCTTTCAAAACTGCAAGTCATTGTTCGATCCGTTGCTGCTCGTCCGGCACGGACGACACATGGCTGCGCCCCAGCCACGGAAGTGAACGATGAAATCCACCTGCTCGCCGGCGCGAAAGCCCTTGGAAATGAAAATTGCGACCGCACTGGCGCGGGAATGTTTGTCCGCCGGGAAAAATCAGGCCCCTCCTGATGCCCCTCCGCACGACTCGGATGCGGGAACGGCGTGGAGACGGATTAGTTGACGTTGAGGCAGCCGCAAGCGGCGCAGGTTTGAGCCAGATTATCCTCAGACCCCGCAACGGTTGTGACGAAGAGAAGGAGAAACAGCGATTTCATCGGCCTCGAACATGGCGCAATGCCCATGTGGTGACAGGGCATATTCGACCAGACGTAGCGCCCACGGACGCAGTCGTCCGGAAGGGGCGGCGCGGCTTCACCCGCCGATGCCGGCGTATTCCTCGTTCACTTTCAGGTCCGTGCCCATGAGCACGTAGTCGTGCGTCACGGCTTTCATGTCCATGACGTAATCGGTGAGATACATCAACTCGTGGAAACCGAGTTGGGCGAGCGCGCGGATGGCCACGCGGCGTTCGCCGTTCAGTTCGGCTTCCAACTTGCGCAGCCCGCAGTGGCGCGCAATTTCAATCAGTTCGGCCACGAGGAGTTTGGCCACGTCCCGCCCGCGATACTGGGGATGCGTGAGGACGGTGATGAGGCCGACGTGCCGTTTCCAACCGCCGCCGCGCTGGTGAAGGGTCGCCTCGCCGATGACTTTCTTGCCGTGCAACATGAGCAACGGCAGGTTGCGGTCGAAGTCGGGCTGGCGGCACCACTGGCGGAACAGCGTGCGGTCGGTGATGGGATGTTTGACGAAGAGCCGCTCCTCCTCCGGCACGGAAAAAAAGAATTTTTGCAGCCGCACGTCGTCGCGTTTTGCGACCGGCCGCACGATGCAGGCGGTGCCGTCCCAAAGGGTCAGTTCAAGCGGATATTTCTCCAGTGCGTCTTCGAGTAACATAAATTTGCTTTTCTTTAGCTGCGAAAAAATTAACACACACTTCATCTGGTCGAAAGCTCCGATTGCTCAATCGGGCAGCAATGCGGAAGTTTTTAGCTGTCGCGATGCTGTTTGTGACCAACTCTGATTTGCCGCGGGACGACCGGGCTTGGGGTGGAGAATCTTCCCGACCCTCGAGGGGCGCGTTGAGAAAGACGAACGCCGCGCGGCGGGCCGTCCACGAGCGCAGGAATTGGACAGCGGTGTCTTTGTCCCGCGAAAATCGGCCAGAAACCGGGATTGCTTTGGCCGCAGAAACGCCTTAAACTGGCCAGCGGATTGCTGACTCAAACCCGTCCCGCCGTGTTGTTCGCGGGGTGAGACATGGCCGGCGACGTAGAGATTGATCATGGCAAGCACATTAAGCCAAAGCGAAGAAGCCCAGTTGGCGCAGACGATTGAGATGTTTGAAGTCATCACTCAATCGCAGCCCAACGACTATCAATCGCTCGAAATCCTCAAAGAGGCCTACAGCAAACTGGGCCGCGAACCCGATGTCATCGGCACGTCCAAGCGCATCGCCCAAGCCTACGTGCAGATGGGCCAGTTCTCGTCGGCGATCCTGGAATACGAAACGATTCTCCAGTGCCATCCCAACGACCCCGACGTCCAGGCCGCCCTGAAGCAGATCGAAAACAAGTCCCACAGTGCGGCGATGCAACCCGCGTTCGCCGAAGCCGCTGCGATTCCCAAAGCGCCGGAGCAAGGAACGAAATTCACCAGGAAAGCCGCTGCGGGCAAAACGCCAGCCTCCGTAATCGAAGACGGGCGCAAGCCCATGCACAAGATTTTTGTCGAGAGCAAGATCATCACCTCCGGCGACTTTGATCTTTGCTGGAGCACACCCGATCTGGCCGCGCCGACCAATGGGGTCATCGAACCGTTCATTCAAATGCTGGCGGATAAGGGCATTTTGCCCCTGGATAAATCATTGAAACTTCTGACCGACAAGACGCGCATCGCGTTTCTCCCGATGGACAAGTACGATATTGACCTGGAGCTTGCGCGCAGTTTTCCGGCAGAGACCTGCCGGCGCTGGTGCGTGATGCCATTCGACCGGATGAGCAAGTCGGTGCTCGTCGCCACCGCCAATCCGTTCAACCAGCAGGCCGCCAAGGAACTCGCCGAAGCCACCTCCAACCGGCTGCTTTGGTATCTCGTCCCACCTCCGGACCTGATCAAAAACCTCCGCAAAGCTTTTCGCTAAACCATGGCTGCCATCAAATCATTTGGCGAACGCATCGCCGACGCGCTCATCGAAGACGGCTTGCTGACTCCCAAGCAGGTCGAGGAATTGATGGAGCAGCAGAAGAAGGAAGGTACGCGCTTTATCAAGCTTGTCCTCGAAAAATCCTACGTCAGCGAGCAGGACATGACCGTCTCCATGGGCCGCGTGCTCAATGTCCCGCCCATCAACCTCGCCCGTCTCAGCATCCCGCCTGAAGTCGCCGACCTGCTCCCGCGCGAGGTCGCGCACAACCACAAGATCGTCGCCATCGGCCGCCTCGAGAACAAGCTCTTCATCGCCATGACCGACCCGCTCAACGTGCTGGCCATGGACGATGTCAAGCGCATCACCAAGCTCGACGTCACCCCGTTCATCGCGTCGGAAAAGGCCATCCTGGACAAGCTCAACAACCTGGATGCCGCCAAGAGCGGCAGCATGGAAGACATCATCCAGGATGCGCAGAAACGGGCTGACGGTGACGAAGTAACCGACACGGTCGAGACGGTCAAAGAAGCCGTCGAGGAGGTCAACCTCGACCAACTGGCCGCCTCCAGCGAAGAAGCGCCTGTCATCAAGCTCGCCAACATCATCCTCGTCCAGGCCATCAAGGACCGCGCCAGCGATGTGCACATTGAACCGTTCGAAAAACAAATCCGGCTGCGTTATCGCGTGGACGGTGTGTTGATGGACGCGACGCCGCCGCCCAAGCAGATGCAGTTGGCGCTCGCCTCGCGCTTCAAAATCATGAGCAGCCTCGACATCGCCGAGCGCCGCCTGCCGCAGGACGGTCGCATGCGCGTGCGCGTCGGCGGCAAGGATTACGACCTGCGCGTCTCCATCATGCCCACCGTCCACGGCGAGAAAATCGTGCTCCGCGTCCTGGATAAATCGAATCTCTCGGCGAGCATTGACAAACTCGGCCTTGACCCGGACACGTTCCAGCAATTCAAATCTGCCGTGGACGCGCCACACGGGTTGATCCTTGTCACCGGTCCCACCGGCTCCGGCAAGACCACCACGCTTTACTCCGCGCTTAACGAACTCAACAGCCCGATTTACAATATCATCACCGTCGAGGATCCCGTCGAGTTCCAGATTCCCGGCATCAACCAGGTGCCGACCAAGAAGGAAATCGGCCTTACCTTTGCCAACGCGTTGCGCTCCATCCTGCGCCAGGACCCGGACATCATCATGATCGGCGAAATCCGCGATACCGAGACGGCGGAAATCGCCATCGAAGCCGCACTCACCGGCCATCAGGTGTTGAGCACCATGCATTGCAACGACGCCCCCGGATCCATCGCGCGGCTCGACGACATGGGGATCGCGCCGTTTTTGATTTCGTCCTCGGTCATTCTCTCCTGCGCACAACGGCTCATGCGCCGCATCTGTTCGCACTGCAAAGAGCCGGTCAACTATCCCGCCAAGATGTATCAGGACCTCAACATTGACCTGAGCATCTTCGACGGCGTGACTCTCTACCGGGGCCGTGGTTGCGACCGGTGCAAGAATTCCGGGTACGCCGGCCGGATGGCCATCATTGAGGCCATGACCATCTCCGACGAAATCCGCAAGCTCATCATCGCCCGCGCCAACACGCGCGAAATGGGCAAGATCGCCATCGGCCAGGGCATGCGCACGCTGCGCATGGTCGCGCTCGACCGCGTGCGGGAAGGCGCTTCCACGCTGGAACAAGTGCTACTGCTCACCTCGGCGCATTGAACTTTGTTCGGACAGCTTGAAGAGTTATAAGGTTGAAGGGTTGAAGAGGATTTGCCTCCAAACTTCGTGTCACCTTCAGACCCGGCCACACTTCACTCTTCAACCCTTCAACCCGGCAACTCTTCAACAACTCAATACCATTTCATCGTTTCCCAATGGCCTTCAGCCGGCGCTCGTCACAGCTCCCGGCGTCAGAACTTGCGCTGGGGAATATTGAACTTCGGCGGCGGGAGCGTCATGCGCGGCGTTTGCGGCGTGGGAAGAGGTGTCTGCCAGCTCGGCAATCCTGACAAGGGCGCAAGCGAGTTGAGGCCGGGCGGCAGCGGGCTTAACGCGCCCCGCGCCCCGGTGCTGGAAAAAACATCAAAACCGGGGGGCGACACCGTGGACGGCGAGGTCGCCGGCGAGCTGCTCAACGGATTATATTTGCCCGCGCCGGGATTGGGCGGCGTCAGCGACCGCGTTTCCAGCAACTGTTTGAATTCCTGCATCCGCGTTTCCTTGGTACGGGATTGTTCCGATGCCGGCCCGGTCGGGTCGGCGTTGCCGAAACCGAAGAGGTCGGAAAAACTTCTTGCCGTGGTCGGCTCGGCGGCGGCCGCGCTGAAGGCGGAAGCGTCGCCGGGGGACAGGCGTTGCGTGGTCTTTTCCAGGCCGCTCAGTCCCGAACTCAACGGGCTTTGTTGGCCGCCGAAACTCAGTTCCCCCAGACCTTCCGGTTTCGCGTCCGTTGGGCGTGCATTTAGCGTTTCACTGCCGGCAAAATAATTGGTCGCCGCGCCTTGCGCCCCGGCACGCAACTTGTCCATGCGGTCAAAATATCTTTCCATGGGGTTTTTCCGCGTCTTTTCCTCGCCGCTCGGACTGTATTCGGGGAGGTTGAACATTTTTTCGGCCGTCAATCCCGGCGCATAATAATCTTCCGGCGCCAAAAAAATCCACTCGTTGCGCTTCTCCAGCAGTTCTTTCATTCGTCTGGACTGTGCGGGGGATGGGAGCATGCGCGGCACGGGTGGGGTCGTGAAGCGAGCGATTGGATCGTCACCGGGGCTGAATACGTCAAAGGGTTTTTTGAGGGCTTGCTCCAGATCATTGAGCGTCGTCGGCTTCGTCCTCAACTCGTTGACGTTGGAACTGACCACGCTGCTGCGCGGCTCGGAAAACTGGATGGAACGTCCCCGCCGGGGCGGCCGGCCCTCGCCGTTGGCGGGCAGAATGGCGGCCAGCGCCAGGCCCGTCGCAATCAGGAACGGTGTGAATCTCAAGCCGTCGGAACTCATCTCAGGTTTCGCACACTAGCGTAAAGCCCGCTACCCGTCAAAGCGCAAGTTCGATGCGGACTCAGCCGGTCTCCGCTCCCTGTTCTCCGTCAGCGTTGTGCCCCACATCGGCGCACACCCCGCGTTTGGCCCCGGTCAGAAAGTCCAATAACACAACCGCCGCCGGACTTAAAAAGTTCTTCCGCGCCGCGCCCGCGGCGTCCCGGAGGTTTTGCCCGCGGCGAAACAACGCGTGATAGAGCTGTTTCAATTCCAGCCTTTGTTCCGCCGTGAAGCCCGCCCGCCGCAAGCCCACCACGTTCAACCCGCAGATGCCGTTGTCGCCCTGCGCGATGGTGAAAGGCGGCAGATCCTGGCTGATGGCCGACCCGCCCTGCATCAGGGCCAGCGTTCCCACCCGGCAGAACTGGTGCACGAGACAATTGCCGGAAATAAACGCCCGGTCATTCACCGTCACGTGCCCGCCGAGCAACGCACCGTTGGCCAGGATCACCTGGTTGCCCAGGTGGCAATTGTGCGCCACGTGACTGTGAGCCATCAGAAAATTGTGCGAACCGATGACCGTCTCCTCCCCGATCTTGTTTGAGCGATGCACCGTGACGTGTTCGCGGAAAACGTTGTCGTCGCCGATACGCAGTCCCGTCGGCTCGCCCTGGTATTTTAAATCCTGAGGCGCATCGCCGATGACGCAGCCGGCGTGGAAGTGGTTGCGCGTGCCAAGGGTGGTCAACCCCGTGAGATAAACGTGCGGCCCGATGACGCACTCCGCCCCGATTTCCACACCTTCGTCAATCACACAGCAGGGGCCGACCTGCACGGTTGGGTCGAGATTCGCTTT
>JALOTT010000336.1 GCA_025457745.1 Verrucomicrobiota bacterium | reverse complement strand
TTTCATGCGGCGAATTTTATCAGCACCTTTTTTCCAAGACGACGGATTTCGTCATCCTTTTGTCATTTTTTTCCCTGAGTTACCGGAGATGCCCATCAGGTGAAAACGTGACGGCAATCTTGATTGACGAAGCGGACACTTTCCGGCCGGGTTGGCCGGCGTCATGATTCAAAAAAAACTCTTGAAAACCATGCAAGCTGTCTGTTCGGGAATGTTGTTGGCGGCGGCGGAAAGCTTGCCCAGCTTTTTCAGCAGGAGAATTTGTTCCAGACAATCCAGCCGCGAAAGTCGCGCGGTGGACGGAATGCGCAGACCGGCCGCCCGCCAGTTCATCCGCGGCACATCGGATGGCAATCGCGGCGAAGCGGAAGTCACGGCAGCCACCACCGCGTCGTCGGCATCCAACCAAATCCAGAGTCCGCAAGTAGAGGCCAACCCCCATCATAACGAGCTGATTTGCCTCTCATGCGCGAAATTACCCCCGCTTCCCGAAGACCAAACCGCAGTGCCCATCAATAATCACCGACACCTTCTCCCTCCGGGACAAAATCTAACTCGCGCGATTTGCCCCCAGTCCTTCCACAAATCCACCCCACCGCATCAGGCCGAAAAGCAGAATCCTCGAAAAGGCCCACTTTGGGGACAGGTTCTACATACCGACAATCGCCGGGTCGCCGTAAAGCGTGAACGAACCGGCGCGGGTGATGTTCACGTTTATCAACTGGCCGCGATGGCGTTCCGAGCCGTCGAATAGCACGATCTTGTTGCAGCGCGTGCGACCGGTCAGGCGCGTGGGATTTTTTTTGCTCGGTCCTTCGACGAGGATTTGCACGCGTTCGCCGACGCATCGCCGGTATTTGCGGTCGGCGATTTCGTTGACCAGTTGGAGCAGACGGACATTGCGTTCCTCGCGAACCGGTTGCGGAATCTGGCCGGGCATCGTGGCTGCGGGCGTGTCTTGGCGCGGCGAATACTTGAAGATGTAGGCGTTGTCGAACCCGACTTCGCGGCAAAGCGAGAGCGTCTCCTCGAAGTCGGCTTCGGTTTCGCCGGGAAACCCCACGATGAGGTCGGTGTAAATACCCATGCGCGGGTGCGCCCGGCGCAGTTTCTCGATGATGCCGGTGAACCGCGCGCGGGTATAGCCGCGGTGCATGAGTTTGAGCACGCGGTCGCTGCCGCTTTGCACGGGCAGGTGCGCGCTCTCGCAGAGTTTCGGCAGGCGCGCGTAGGCTTCGAGCAGATCCTGGCCGTAACCTTTCGGGTGCGGGGAGGTGAAGCGGATGCGTTCGAGGCCGTCAATCTCGTGAACGGCTTCGAGGAGTTGGACGAAGGGAGTCGTGGCGGTAGGGCGCGTCACTCCGTGCGCGCCGGTGTGCGGCGGTGGGGCGAGACTACTGACGAGCTGGCTCGCGGGCACACTCGCCCCACCAGCGGCGGTCAGAGGACTGCCCGCCCCAGTTTGCAACCGCCTCCCATAACTCGTCACGATCTGGCCGAGCAGGGTGATTTCCTTCACGCCGAGCGTCACAAGTTGCCGGCACTCGGCCACGACGTCTTGAACCGAACGGCTGCGTTCTTCGCCGCGCGTGTGGGGCACGATGCAGAAGGTGCAGCGTTGATTGCAGCCCTGCATGATGCTCACAAGGGCGGTGACGGATCTGCTTTTCGCGCTGCCGTTGAGCAGATGCTCGCGAATGGTGGCTTCGCTCCCCGGCTCTTCCGCCGTGTCCACGATCTTTTCCCGGCGACCGGACAGGATTTCGTCTAGGTAGTCCGCTGTGCGATGAAATTTCTGTGTGCCAACGACGAGGTCCACGTCAGGCAGGCGGTCAATCAATTCCTTGCCGCGACTTTGCGCCATGCAACCCAGAAAGCCGAGAATCTGGTCGGGCCGTTTCTTGTTCGCCGTGCCGACGAGATTCTTCATTTTGTTGAGCGCCGTCTGTTCCGCATTATCGCGCACGCTGCACGTGTTCAGCAGCACCACGTCGGCGACGAGTTCCGACGGGGCGATGGTATAGCCCTTGGCGACGAGCTGCGCGGCGACGGCTTCGCTATCGCGCTCGTTCATCTGGCAACCGTAGGTTTTGAGGTAAACGCTCGGCATGGGCTGAAAGGAGCGTTGGAAATTACGCCACGAAAACGGAGATGAAAAGAATGAACATGATTACCACGGGGAAACCTGCGGGATGCGAGGTTGAATATTGGTTCGCCTCTACAAAGGCCCGGATGAAGATTGGAACGCTGGCCGCAGGCTGATGCCTGCGGCTATTCAGGTCTCGTCCCGCCGGGACTTTCTGAACAGCATTGAAATACTTCCCGCCCGCCCGGTTGATTCCGCTTGAACCTCCAGCACGCCTGCCCCAAACTCACCGCTGCCAGGGCCCATGGAATGTGGACTTACGAACCCCGCCAGGGCCGGAAGGCAGCAACGGTAGTTTGCTCGACATCTGCCGTGGTCACCCTGGCATTTTTTTGAATGTAGAAGGCCGAATGAAGAATGTCGAAACAAGACCAGACCGCCACGCGCAAAACATTCTCGCTTCTTCATTCTTTATTCTTCATTCTTCCCTGGCATGAGCTATCAGGTCATAGCCCGCAAGTATCGTCCGCAGCGTTTCGCTGACGTCGTCGGCCAGGAACACGTCACGCAGACGTTGCGCCACGCCGTCGAGCAGAAACGCATCGCGCACGCCTACCTGTTCTGTGGGCCGCGCGGGACGGGCAAGACCACCATCGCCCGCATCTTCGCCAAATGCCTCAACTGTACCGGCGGGCCAAAGGTGGACTTCGACGAAGCCGATACACGCTGCGTTGAAATCACCGAAGGCCGCGCGCTCGACGTACTGGAAATTGACGGCGCGAGCAACAACGGGGTCGAACAGGTGCGCGAGCTGCGCGAGACCTGCAAATACGCGCCCGCGTCCTCCAAGTTCAAGATCTACATCATTGACGAAGTTCACATGCTTTCGACCGCGGCGTTCAACGCGCTGCTCAAGACCCTCGAAGAGCCGCCGGAGCACGTGAAGTTCATGTTCGCCACGACGGACCCGGAGAAAGTTCTGCCCACGATCCTCTCCCGTTGCCAGCGCTTCGATCTCCGCCGCATCCCGTCCGCGCTCATCGTCAAACACCTCAAGCTCATCGCCGATAAGGAAAAGGTGACCATTGATGGCGCCGCGCTTTTCGCCATCGCGCGCGGCGCCGACGGCGGCATGCGCGACGCCGAATCCACCCTGGATCAACTCATCAGCTTCTGCGGCGACAAAATCGAAGAGCCGGACGTGCTTTCCATGTTCGGTCTCGCCGCACAGGGCCAGATTCTCGAACTCAGCCGCGCGGTCCTGGCTGGCGAAATTCAGACCGCGCTCAGACAGTTAAACGAGCTTTCCCAGCACGGCAAAGACCTCGGACGCCTGCTCGCCGACCTCCTCAGTCATGTCCGCAACCTGCTCATCTTCCAGGTCTCGCGCGGCGACGTGAACATGCTCGAGGTTTCTGAAGCCGAAGCCGTCTCGCTCAAGGAACAGGCCGCGATGGCCAACACCGAAGCGTTCACGCGCATCCTCGAAGTCCTCGCCGACGCGGAACTGCGGCTGCGCGACGCCGCGTCAAAGAAGATTTTGCTCGAAGTCACGCTGCTCAAAGCCATCGAAGCGCGCAGCGCGGTCAACTTGGACACCGTATTGAAACAGTTGAACGCACTGCGTGGATCAAGTGACCCCGCAGCCGCGAACGTGAGTTCGCGGATTTCTCCCAGTTCAGAATCAACGACGCTCCGAAATACGCCGCCGCCCGCGAATCCGCCTCCTCACGTCGGCGGCTACACGGTGGCACCCGCCGCGCTCGCCGAAACGCCCTCCAACGCTGCTGGCTTGGAAGAACTCTGGGCGCGGCTCGTGGAAGCCGTGGGGCGCGTGAGTCCGTTCACGCGCACTTACCTCTTGGACGCACATCCGGTTTCGTTTGCCGGCAGTGTTTTCACCATCGGCTTCGACCCGGAGTTTGGCGATCAGCTCGGATTGGTGGACAACGCGCGCAATCACACGCTGCTGCAAACCAAGCTTGCCGAACTCGGCCACCCGGACGCGCAATTCAAATTTATAAAAGCCGAAGCGCCTGCCGGTCGCGCGCCAGTTGCCGCGGCTGCAACTCCGCCGCCCGCGCCGAAAGCCAACGCGCCCGCCAACCAGCCGCCCGCCGCTGCCGCCGCCCCAGCCAAGGAAAAGACCGCTGCTGTGCCGTTCAACAAAGACGATTTCAAGAACGATCCTCTCATCCAGAAGGCACTGGAGATTTTCAAAGGCCAAATTGTGGAGGTGCGTGCATGAACGATTCCGCGTCTAGTTGTAGTTCTGATTCCAGCGTCCCGCACTTAATTGTTTTCCATGTCGCCATTAAACGCACGGGCTCGGACAAAAACTGTCTAAATCGGTGGATCACGCTTTTTTTCCTCGCTGGCGTCCTCTTCCTTTCGGCAACGGCCTTCGGGCAGAGTTCCCCATTTGACCCTGGATATTCCGCCCTTGTCGAAAAAGTTAGAAAGAATGAGGCCGCAGAGGCCGAGGCGAAGAAGCGAGAGGCGGCCAAACCGAAACCGATGGAAATTCGGATCGTTGAAGGCAAGGCCTACAACATAAATGCCAGCACAAATTGGGAATGACCTATACCGACGGAACCCGGGAAGCGCACCTTACTCCTGTCACCCGCGGCATTTGGGAAGATCAACAAGGAGCTTACATTCTGCTAAAACATCTACCCAATGCAAATCTTGTGACAGGACAGGAACTCGCGCCTCGCCTGATGCGTGCGGGCCGCACGAATTACCAAGGCAGTGTGGTTGCAGTCTATGATTGTGGGACATTGCCAACGGCCCCCTCGAAGAATGTTACGGAAAAAGTGGCAATCCCGGGAATAAACACCCGGAAGTAGTTGGCTATGAAGTCCGCGCTTAACCTGACACCTGAAACCCCGCACCTGACACACATTTTATGTCGAGCATAGGAAAATTGATGAAACAAGCTGCGCGCATGCAGCAGCAAATGGAACAAGTCCAGGCCCAACTCGCGGCCAAGACCGTCGAAGCCACCAGCGGCGGCGGCGCGGTCAAAGTTACCGCCAAGTGCGACGGGTCGCTCGCGGCTGTCAAGATTGACCCTCAGGCGCTCAATCCGTCCGACGCCCAGTTGGTCGAGGACATGATCCTCACGGCGGCAAATCAGGCGTTGAGCCAGGCCAAGGAAATCTCCAACGCCGAGATGGGCAAGGTGACGGCGGGGCTGAGTCTGCCGGGGTTGGGAGGAATGTAGAATGATGAATTAGGAATGAGGAAACGAGACCGGCGCGCTGCGCGCGGAGGTTTTCTTCATCCTTCATCCTTCATCTTTCATCCTTGCCGTGACACTTCCCGTCCCCATCATCGCGTTGATCTCCGCCCTGGCCAAGCTGCCCGGCGTTGGCCCGCGCTCCGCCGAACGCATCGCACTGCACATCGTCCAGGCGGACGCGCCGGCGGTGAGGCAACTGGCCGAAGTCATTGTTTTCGCTCGCGAACGGATTCAATTTTGCACGACCTGCGGCGCGTTGACCGAGAAATCCCCTTGCCCCGTTTGCGACGACGCGCGACGCGATCGTTCGTTGGTTTGCGTCGTTGAACGCGCGGTGGACATCCTCAGCATCGAGAAGTCTGGCACATTTCGCGGCAAGTTCCACGTGCTCGGCGGAAACATTTCCCCGTTGGACGGCGTTGAACCGGAAGATTTGCGCATCGCGGAACTGGAGAAGCGTCTGAGCGCCGAGCCGATCAAGGAAATCGTCATCGCCCTCGGCACGGACGTGGAAGGCGACGCGACGAGCTTCTACCTCGCCAAACGGCTGGCGCGACCGGGACTCAAAATCTCTCGCATCGCCTACGGCCTGCCCGCCGGCAGCGGGTTGGAATACGCGGATGAATTGACCCTTAGTCGGGCGCTGGAGGGGCGGCGGGAGATGAACCAATGACGAATTCCAAATGGAAATTCCCGAATTGATGAGCTTGGCCCACCCATTCGTCATTCCATGACCCCCTCCATCGTCGTCTTCGATCTCGGCAAAGTCCTGGTGGACTTCGATTACTCCATTGCCGGACGCCGCATCGCCGCGCAGGCGAAGTTATCCGCGGCGGACGTGCAACAGTTTCTCGATCACTCCCCGCTGCTCTACCGGTTTGAGACGGGGCTGATGACGCAGCAGGAGCTTTTTGCCGAAGTGCGGGCACACACGGGCTTCCACGGCAGCTTCGAGGAGTTCGCCGGATTTTTCGCGGACATCTTCTGGGAAATCCCGCCCATGCTCGAACTCCACGCCACCTTGCGGCGCAAAAACATTCCGACCTATATCTTCTCGAACACGAACGACCTCGCGATCGGTCACATTCGCCATAACTTTCCGTTCTTTGCCAACTTCGACGGCTACATCCTGTCCTACGAGGTCAAGGCGATGAAGCCCAACGCGAAGATTTACGAGGCGCTGGAACAAATGGCCGGCAAACAGGGCGCGGAAATTCTTTACCTTGACGACCGGCAGGAAAACGTGGCCGCCGGCGCCGGGCGTGGCTGGCAGGTGATATTGCAGACCAGTCCGGAGACAACTCGCGCTGCAATTCAGAAACTTGGGCTGTTGGACTGAGCCGGTTTAACCGGACAAAAACACCATTCAACCGGCGTCAATTCAAATGCAAGAACCGCCGCCAGCGCCCGCCGCTCGAATCTCCGCGCGCACCCGCCGCCAGGCGATGGATTGGAGTCTCGTGCTCGCCAGTCAGGGAATCGAACACGGCATCGAACACGCGGAAGAGAAGGGGTGGTCGTTGGTCGTCGCGGCGCCGGACTATGCAACATCACTCGCCGCAATTCGCCAATACCGTGTGGAAAATCTTCGCTGGCTGTGGCGCAGACCGATCTTCAAACCAGGTTTGTTTTTCGACTGGGGCAGCGCCGCGTGGGTGTTGTTGACCTTTGGTTTCTTTTGGTTGAGCGAATCGCGCGCGGATTTGCGCAGCGTGGGAATGATGGATGGCGCAGCGCTGGCGCACGGCGAATGGTGGCGTTTGTTCACGGCCACGTTGCTCCACGCCGACCTCGCGCATCTGGCGATGAACGCCGTCTTCGGTTTGGTTCTGCTTGGGTTGGCGATGGGCCGCTTCGGGACGGGCGTTGGGTTGCTCGCCGCTTTCCTTGCCGGCGCGGGTGGTAACGCGGTGGCGTGGCTGGTTCACGGCGGATCACACCGCGGACTCGGCGCATCAGGCGTCGTGATGGGCGCGCTGGGATTGCTCGCGGTGCAATCGCTGACGCTGGTGCGCCAATCTCCCAACGCGCTGAAATTAGTCATGGGCGGCATCGTCGGCGGGGTGCTGCTGTTCGTCTTGCTCGGCCTGAATCCCGAGCCGCGAACGGATTTGGTCGCACATCTCGACGGATTTGTCGCGGGTTTGCTGCTGGGTGCAGTGTTGGCGCTGGTTCCAAGGCTCGCGCAAAGGCCGCGGGTCAATCTGGCGGCAGGATTTGTGTTTACCGCGTTGGTCATTCTGACGTGGGCGCTGGCGTTGGTACCCCGGCGTTGAAATTACATTTTCACTGGCGGGCGCACCTGAAAACCGGCACCGTTGCCCGGTTGATGACAACGGTGCGACCAAAAACATTGCTCGCGCTATCCGCCCTAGATTTCGCCTCGCGGCAGGCTTCATCGAAGTCCACGAACATTTTCCAGCACCGTTTTGTGCCAGCGAAATAGGAGACCGTGTAACCGAACCGTTTCGCTTCCACGACCCGTCCCGTCTTGGATTTCTTGCGGCAAGCCTGGTTGCGGACTTTGTAGATTTTGACCGTGACCGACCCGCTCGGCACGTCCATGGGGAACGACGCGCGCTTCTCACTCATGTCGGCTATGATGTGAGGATTCCGTGAGGATTTCCAGCGTTTTCTCTAAAACCCCAGTAAGAAATGGTCGGGGCGGTGAGATTTGAACTCACGACCTCTTGCACCCCAAGCAAGCGCGCTAGCCAAGCTACGCTACGCCCCGACCGAAAATCACCAGCAAGCCCGCCAACATATTACCGGAGCAACGTGGCGTATCAATCACGAAGATTTCGGCGCGCGGCACTCTCGGCCGCAGCGGGTTGGTTGTTGGCCGCATGGTGAAATTTGGCGATTTGCCGGATTCCAAAGTGCTACGGCCCGGAGTGCCGCGCGCCGTTCACGCCCTTTTCTTCGCAATCGTGTGCGTCGCGTGGCCGTAGAATGCCTCGGCACATTCCATCACCGTTTCGGACAACGTCGGATGGGGATGCACCGTGAGCGCGATGTCCTCGGCGGTCGCGCCCATCTCAAGCGCCAGCACGGCTTCAGCAATCAACTCGCCTGCGCCCGCGCCGCAGATGCCCACGCCAAGCACGCGTTCGCTTTCCGGATCAATGATCATCTTCGTCACGCCGTCGGTGCGGTCGAATGACAGCGCGCGGCCCGACGCGGCCCATGGAAATTTTGAAACTTCGTATTTGATGCCGCGCGCCGTGGCTTCGGCCTCGGTCAAGCCGCACCACGCCAGCTCCGGATCCGTGAACACCACGGCAGGAATCACGACGTTCTCGAACGTGGCGCTCTGGCCGTTGAGCGTCTCGACGGCGATGCGGCCTTCCTTGTGCGCCTTGTGCGCGAGCATGATTCCGCCCGCGATATCGCCGATGGCGTAGATGTGCGGGTCGCTGGTCTGCTGCTGCGCGTTGACTTTCGCAAAGCCCTTTTCGTCGAGCGTGACCTTCGTGTTTTCCAATCCGATATCGGCGCTGTTCGGCGCGCGACCGACGGAAACCAGCACGCGGTCGTAAAGTTCCACAACCTGCTTGCTGGCGAATTCCATTTCGACTTTGATCTGCTTTCCGATGGTGGACATCTTCAGCACGCGGGTCTGAAGCCGGATTTCCTTGAACGCTTTCTTCGCTGCCATCACCACCGGTCGGGCCAGATCCGGATCCGCTCCGGCGAGAATATTGTCGAGCGCCTCGACGACCGTGACCTTGCTGCCCAGCGCGGCATAGATAGTTCCCATTTCCATGCCGATGTAGCCACCGCCGACAATAAGCATCGTTGCGGGGATTTCCTCGATCTCCAGCGCTTCGGTCGAAGTCATGATGCGCGGATTGCCGAGATCGAACGCCTTGGGCATGGCAGGCACGGAGCCAACCGCCAGGATCGCGGTCTCGTAGTTGACGAATTGCTGGCCCTGCTCCGACTCGACGCGCAGGCTCTGCGAGCCTTCG
>JALOTT010000335.1 GCA_025457745.1 Verrucomicrobiota bacterium | reverse complement strand
ATCGCCGCTCCAGAAACCCGGGGCGCGCTGCCCGGTCAATGCAATGGCCACGCGGCGATCTTCAACAGGAGCGCGGAATTCATTCCGCGTGTCGCTTGCAGGTTTTGGAACTCGCGGAATGAATTCCGCGCGCCTAAACACCCGCCCGACCTCGAACACCGCCACGTCGTAGTTTTTCCGGCTGACGTTGTGGCGCAAGATCGTCAGCAGTCCCGGCAGCAAGCTGGGCCGCAGCACGTCCATGTCCGCACTCAACGGATTGGCCAGCGCGACCAATTCTTCATTCTTAATTCTGCATTCTTCATTTCCCACGAGCGTCTGTCCTTGCGCTTCGTTCAAACCGAGGCCGCACAGGATTCGCCGCACCTCGGCAATCTCATCATGCATCGCGTCGAATGCGTTTGAACCCAGCGCACCGCGTGGCGGCGTGGCCGGGATCTTATCCACGCCGTAGAGCCGTTCGATCTCCTCGATCAAATCCGCCTCGCGTTTCAAGTCCACGCGCCAGGTTGGAATGACGAAGGTGACGCTGCCCTGCTCACCGGCGATCATCTTCTTGTTGAGCAACGATATCGTATCCGTGCTGGCCTCAACAAAAAGCACGCGCGCCGGGCTGGTTTCTTTCATTCGCTCCAAGCCGAGGCTTTCCAGGAAACAAATCTGATCGGCGGGCGAAATGGCCACGCCCAATAACTCGTCAACCTTGCGATGCCGCAGCGTGACTTCTTTCGGCGACGCCGGATTCGGGTAGGCATCCACGACGCCCTCGGCCAGTTGACCCCCGGCGGTTTCAAGAATGAGTTGCGCGCAACGGCGGCTCGCCCAGTCGTTGATGCCAATGTCCGCGCCGCGTTCGAAACGGTAGCTGGCATCGGAGCGCAAACCCAACACCTTCGACGTGCGGCGGATATTGACCGGATTGAAGTAGGCGCTTTCGATGAGAACATCTACGGTTTGGTCGTTGATCTCCGAATTCTGTCCGCCCATGACGCCGGCAAGCGCGATGCCCTTTTGCTCGTCCGCGATCAAAAGCATCTCGCTCGCGAGCGTGCGTTCGACATCGTCGAGAGTCTTGAAGTTCTCACCCTCAGTGGCACGGCGGATGACGATAGTGGGGCGGGCGTCTCGCCTGCCACGTCCCGCGACCGTCTCGGTTGCGGTCGCCACTCCGGCAGCTTTAGCTTCGCCAACCGGGACGGTCGGCGGGACTGCCGCAGGCGCGACGCCTGCGCCACTAGCTTTGGCGATCAGGTGATAATCAAACGCGTGCAACGGCTGGCCACACTCCATCATCACGTAATTCGTCACGTCCACGACGTTGCTGATGCTGCGGATGCCTATTTTCGCCAGGGTGCTGCGCAGCCAATCCGGGCTGGGTCCGATCTTCACGCCGCGAATGACACGCGCCGTGTAACGCGGGCAAAGTTCCGCGTCTTCGATGCGGACGGCGACCAAATCGCTCACGGTAGGGACGCGTTCCACCGCGTCCCCATCTTTCCGGGAAGAAGTTTGGGACGCGGTGGAACGCGTCCCTACCAAATTCACATCAGGCAACCTCAGTTTGTTCCCGGTCACCGCCGCGATTTCACGCGCGATGCCGATCACGTTGTTCAAGTCCGGCCGGTTCGGCGTGACTTCCAAATCGTAAACCACATCACCGCCGGTGCGGCCAAGATACTCGGCGAACGGTTGGCCGACTTTGGCGTTCTCGGGGAGGATGAGCAAGCCATCCACCGGATCCGGCAGGCCCAGTTCCTGCGGCGAACACATCATGCCCTGGCTGACGATGCCGAACACTTTTCGTTCCTTGATCACGAACGGCTCTTTGTCGCCGGGCTTCAACGGCAGGGCGAAGTTGGGCAGGATGAGCGGAACTTTGTCGCCGGGCTTGTGATTCTGCGCCCCGCAAATGATCGTGCGCTCGCCTTTGCCGTCATTGACTTTGCAAACGGAGAGCTTGTCCGCGGCGGGCACTTTGTCGCGCGTGAGGATTTGCGCCACGACGACGCCTTCGAACTCGCCGGCGATTTTGTGGACGCCCTCGACTTCCAATCCGAGCATGGTCAGCCGCTCGGCCAGTTGTTCCGGCGACCAATCGAAATCCACGTATTGCTTGAGCCAGTTGAGCGTGACTTTCATTACTTCTATTCGCGTTGGTATGAGCTTAAACAAATGCTGCCGCGCGACACAGCGAATTTTTCCATCGCCCAATGGGCTTCCGCAGGAACAGAATTGGAAGTTCGAGGTTGAATGTTCAGTGTTGAATGTTTTCCGAACGAAGGCTGGCTCGCCGAGCCGCAACACGGAGCGCATGTGCCTAAAATGCTTGGGATCCAGCCCGCCTTCACTTCGTTTCGGCGCGGCAGCCTTCGTCCTCCGCTGCGCGCCGGGCGAAGGCTGGTGGAGCCGAGGGGGTTCGAACCCCTGACCTCCTGAATGCCATTCAGGCGCTCTACCAACTGAGCTACGACCCCAACCAGAGCGGCACAAATGTAGGGATCACCCTCCGAAAGTCAAAACGATTTTCGGCTGCGCTTTCGGCTTAGGTTGGGATGCGCCAAACATTTCTCCCACCCTGCGCCCCTCTGTGCTATTTCTCCCGTCATGAATTTTTCGTTGAAAGACAAGTGGGTGTTGATCACCGGGGCATCGTCCGGTTTTGGCGCGGCGGCGGCGCGGGCGTTTGGGGCGGAAGGGGCCAAGCTCCTGCTCGGCGCGCGCCGGGTGGACCGGTTGGAAAAAATCGCGGCGGAAGCGCGCAAAGCCGGCGCGGCGGAAGCGCATTTTCATCCGCTGGATGTGAGCAGAACGGCCAGTGTCGAGGAATTTGTCGCGTGGGCGCGGGAGAGAGTCGGAGGGCAGAAGTCAGAGGGCAGAGGTCTGCACGTGCTGATCAACAACGCCGGCGGCGCGCACGGTCTGGACACCGTGGCCGAGGGCAAGGATGAGGATTGGGAGGCAATGCTCCAGTCAAATGTCCTGGGCGTGCTGCG
This sequence comes from Verrucomicrobiota bacterium, assembly GCA_025457745.1. Taxonomy (GTDB): domain Bacteria; phylum Verrucomicrobiota; class Verrucomicrobiia; order Limisphaerales; family JADLHS01; genus JALOTT01. The sequence goes on along the minus strand of JALOTT010000335.1, from coordinate 1,801 downwards.
CATGACGCGCGCGGTCTTGCCGTTAATCCCGCACGATGCCGGCGCCACGATCATCAACCTCGGCTCCATTGCCGGACACGTGGCCTATGAAGGTGGCGCGGCCTATTGCGCGGCCAAGGCGGGCGAGTTGCAAATCACCCGCGCCTTGCGCCTCGAATTGTGCGGCACGGGCATCCGGGTTTGCACGGTGGATCCGGGTCTGGCGGAAACCGAATTTTCGCTGGTGCGCTTCAAAGGCGACGCCCCGCGCGCCAAGAAAGTGTATGAAGGCACAAATCCGCTCGGCGCCGAGGACATTGCCGAGACGTTGGTTTGGGTGGCCAGCCGCCCGTCGCATGTGAATATTGATGAGTTGATCATCAAGCCAACCGACCAGGCGGCGATCCACAAGGTGTATCGAAGGCAGTGACGACGTAGCCCCGTTCGTCAGAACGGGGACCGCCTGCCCGCACATTTCCGCGAACTCACGTTCGCGGCTACACTCACTTCTTCCCCGCCGTGGTCAGGGGAAAATCATCCGTGCGGAAGGGCGACGCAGGCAGGCCGTCCTTGTTCCAGAGATTGACGACCGGGTAATTCGCCCAGCCAAAGCGCACCGCGACCGGCCGGGCCACCTCCGGGCTGCTTACGGCCACCGTGTTGTTGGACAGAATTTCAGCTTTGGCCAAGACGAATTTCCGGTCCTCGCCGCAAAGGGCGAAGCCTTTCAGTTCGCCGGCGCGCGCTTCGAGGCCCTGGCCGACGTGATCAAAGCGCAGGATGATTTTGTCGCTCTCCACTTTCATGTCGCGATAAATCGGGCCGGAGAATGTGATCTTCTCGCCGTAGGCCATGGCACGGGCCGCCAACGCGAGGCGCGCGCCGACGGGCGCTTTTTTCTTCGGGTGGATGTCATTCTCCTCACCCACATCGGTGATGACGGCCATGCCGACTTTGGGCAGGACTTTGGTTGCCAAGAGTTGCGCCTCGCGCAATTCAGCCCAGTCGCTTTCCTGCGGTTGCTCCTGGATGGCCTTGAAGGGCGCGAGTTGGACGCACAGGAACGGGAAATCATCCCTCCCCCAATCCCGCCGCCAGTTGCGAATCATGTCCGGGAACAAGGTCCGATACTGCTCGGCCCGCCCGGCGTTCGACTCGCCTTGATACCAGATGGCGCCCTGGATGGCGTAAGGAATCAGCGGCGCGATCATGCCGTTGTAAAGCTCGGAGGGTTTCCAGCCCAGACCGGGCGCGCGCTTCTTGAATTCCTGGTTGTTCTTCGCCGCCTCGGCCTTTTCGATTTCGTAAGCCACGAGCGCTTTGCGGGAATTCTTCTCTGCGATGGAATAGCTATCGAGGATTTCAGCCTGGTAACGCGGATTGATTTCCAGCGCTTCGCGGCTCATCCAGGCTTCCGCCGGCGAACCGCCCCAATCCGATTGGATCAAACCCACCGGCACTTTGCGCGCCGCCTGGAGATCGCGGCCAAAATAATAACCGACGGCGGTGAAGTTCGGCACGGCCTGGGGCGAACAAACCTGCCAGGAGGCTTTGATCCCTATGGTGGGCGAGTCCATCTTGGCTTTCGGAACATGGAACAGGCGGATGAGTCCGTTGGTGGCGGTGGCGATGTCCGCTTCCGGCTGGAACGCGCGGCTCAGGGGGAATTCCATGTTGGACTGGCCGCTGCACACCCACACTTCGCCCACCAACACGTTGGTCAACTGGCGCGTCTGGGTTTTCGTGGAGAGGGTCAGCGTGTCCGGGCCGCCGGCCTTGAGCGCGCGAAGTTTGAGCGACCATTTGAGGTTGTGCGCCGTGG
>JALOTT010000334.1 GCA_025457745.1 Verrucomicrobiota bacterium | reverse complement strand
GCAAATCCCGATCTGCGACCGGTACAAGCGTCCAGTGGAATCCTAGGGTTGGGGTGGGGGATGATGTTTCGTGATTGCATAATGGTTCCTTTCATAATGGCTAAAACCAAACCAAAAGCTTAAGTTGGGTTCGGTTGGATTTTTACGAAGAAAGGCTAGGATCCCGATGGGGACCTGTCTACCCCCCGAAAGTGGGGTGGATCTTGCACCTCAAGAAGAATGCACATCGTCGGCATTCAGCGCGTGAACAAGACTGGGATCTTGCATTACAACGTATTCTTCCTCTCCCTGGTTGGCTTGGAGGAGTTTCCCGATCAATCCGTGCTGCGCCGGTCCTTGCGCCGGATGCCACCGCCCGTCATGCGGGAGATCGTTCGGATGCAGGACCGGTTAATGGAGGGGTTGTTTGGATGGCTGCGACCGCGCACGCAGTTAGAGTTTCACATGGATCTGCCAGTCCTGAGAGTATTGGAGAGCCAGGACGGAGGACGATCCACAGCGAGTTTTCGGTTCTGCCCTGCTAACTCACCTGGCGGGCTGGTCGCAATGGGTTGCAGGTGACGCGCGATTAAAATTACCGAAAAGTGTTCGCGGCGGGGGGCCAGGAAGACCGAGACCTCGGGCGTTCAGGGTTGAACAAGGTCACACGAAACGATTTCGTAGGTCGCCGGACCGACAACAGCACCTATTTCCATGCAATCGCGCACATCTGCTCGTCCGAGGTGCATTTCTGAGGTTGAACTCTGCCGGAGCGCCCGTTTGCCGGGATCATGCGTTCCCGCCGCGTGGCCAATGATGTTGGGAGAAACACACGACTCGTATTCGACAGTTCCAGGATCCGACATCCTAGTAATCAATGACTTGCGAAATGCTTCGCGGTCCTTGGCACTCCATTACCAGCCGCATCTGTGAGTGGGCTCAGGCCACGTCGTGCATGACGTTTCGGAGGCGGCCAGTCGCAGAAAGGAACGAATGATCGCCCTTCTGCTGGACCGGTGAGGTTCCGAATCCACCCCAGTTTCGGGGGGTTGAATCGATGACAGGTTGGGAGTTAATGTTGGAAGCATGAAAGCAATCTCAAATCGAAGAACAGCTACTCCTGCGAGCGGTTTTACGCTGATTGAATTGCTGGTGGTCATAGCCATTATTGCGATTCTAGCCGCCATGCTTCTCCCCGCACTCTCCAAGGCCAAGGCGAAGGCCAACCAGATTGCGTGCATAAACAATCTCAAGCAAATCGGCCTGGCTTTTGTAATGTATGTCAATGACAACAATGACGTCATGCCCACGCCGGGTTCGAGGAGCACACTCGGAGCTCAGCCTGAAGATTGGATTTGGTGGCAAGTCTCTGCCGTCGGAGGCCGTCCTTCCATGAGAACAGCCGATCAAAGCGTGATTGCCCCCTACCTCGGAAACTTCAACGACAACTTGTTCCTCTGCCCAGCCGACCGAGACGCACAGGATCGGAGGCAAAAATGGGAAGCCAACAAGAGCCAGGAGTTTTATATCTACAGTTACTCGCTGAACAGTCGTAGCCGAGAGGGAATGGCAACCTGGATCACCCCGGACCGCTCGGAAATCTATAAGAACAAACTGTCCAAGGTGAGGAAGCCGACTGACAAAATCATGTTGGCCGAGGAGCGCGGCTCATCGACTGATGGTCCTGGAGGTGCCGCCGTGCTCATCATAGATGACGGCCGTTGGATTCCCCCGTCCAATGTCTTGACCGCGCGGCATGGCGGGAAGGCTGATGTGTCGTTTGCCGACGGCCACGCGGAAAACGTCACCCGCGAGTTTGGTGAGATGCTTGAACACTACGAACCGCTGAAGTAGCGGCGCCCACTGGACAACGCTCAACGGCGCCTTGGAAGCACAACGGATGAGGACGACGCAGCGCGTCCTTGTCCGGGGTGGGTAAACAGCACTGAGGGTGACGTCCCCCGTGACGAGGGAAAGCGTATGAACGGTTTCGAACAAACTCTGAACGGCATGACAATCAAGAAGGGGGTAGGGACTCCTTATCTAAGATTCTTCATCCTGATACTTGCGTGTCATTCCTCCCCGCCGGCAGTGTCCGCGGAGCCCCGGGAGGATGTGTTGAAACCCTACGACGGCCCTTCCAACCCCGGAGTGGATTCCGGCACGCTGACCGGCAAAGTGATGACCGGCTATCAGGGCTGGTTCAACTGCGAAAGTGACGGGGCCAATCTGGGATGGACGCATTGGGCAAGAGACCGCAGCAAGCCTTTTGGTCCGGGCAATGTCACGGTGGATCTGTGGCCGGATGTGTCCGAGTACGATGAGGACGAACTCTACACCACGGCCTTCAGCTACGAGGATGGCACTCTGGCCAGAACGTTCAGTTCGCACACTCGGAAGACCGTAATCCGCCACTTCAAGTGGATGGCTGATTATGGAATCGATGGAGCGTTCGTGCAGCGGTTTGCCCATGGCCTGCAGGACAAGAACATGCGCGACCACAAGGACAAGGTGTTATCCAGCGCACGCGAGGGGGCCAACCGCCACGGGCGCACCTATACCGTCATGTATGACCTGACCGGAATTCGGGATGAAGACATCCTACAGGTGTTCGACGACTGGCGCGTGCTGCGTGGGAAAATGCACCTCACCGAAGATCCGGCTTTTCAGCATCATAACGGAAAACCGTTGGTCGCCATCTGGGGAATCGGCTTTAACGACAGGATCAAGCCACGATCCAGTCTTGAGGCGTGCACGGAACTGATTGGGAAGTTTAAGGCAGATGGATGCAGTGTGATGCTGGGGATTGCCACCGGGTGGCGCGCGCAGGACAAGGATGCACTGAACCATCCGGATCTCCACCAAGCGCTGCTCATGGCCGATGTCTTGAGTCCATGGAGCGTTGGGCGCTTTCGCGATCTTGCAGGGGTTGGCCGTCACGCCGAAATCTATTGGGCGCCAGATATGGTCTGGGCGCGCGAGCATGATATCGACTACATGCCGGTCGTTTTTCCGGGTTTCAGCCGGCACAACCTGGCGGGGTCCGAACTCGCCTCGATTCCGCGGCTTGCGGGTCAGTTCTTCCTGGCTCAAATCATGGCCAATAAGAAGGCGGGTGCGGACATGCTCTATATCGCCATGTTCGATGAGGTGGACGAAGGCACGGCGATCTTCAAGTGTTCGAACCACCCGCCCACCAGCGGAGGAGTGCGATTCCTGACGCTGGACGGGTTGCCGAGCGACGCTTATCTGCGCCTTGCCGGAAAAGCCGGCAGGTTGTTGCGCGGCGAGATTTCACATATTGAATCTGTTGCTTTCAATGGATGGCAGCCATGAGCAAAATCATGAGTGGCCGACTATGCCAGACGCATGCTGCGCAAGGAAGTCGCGCTGACCCCGAACCGCCCGATCAATCCATGACGTCGCCGGCGACGGCTGGGCCGACGGCCATGATATGGAGAATGTGCGATGGGAAAGTTTTGAGAACGCACCTAAGGGTTTGCAGGACAGTAGTTGGCGCGGGAATGTGCGCCGCTGCTTCATTCCTTCCTTGTGCCGTTGGATCGGTAATCTGCGCTGGCGCATTGTTCCAGTCCGTTGCGCCGAGCGCAGCGGGGACAACTTCCCTGACCGGTTTCGTCAATCCCCTGATCGGCACTGAACCCAGTCCGGGCTCGAAGTTCGGCATCGCCTTTGACACGGGCAATGTCTATCCCGGCGCGGTCGCGCCGCGCGGCATGTTGGCCTGGAGTCCGGACACGACCCACGCCAACAAGATCTCCAGCGGCTATTGGTATCCCGACAAGGCCATCGAGGGTTTCAGCCTCACGCATTTCAGCGGGCGCGGCGTCGTCTGCTTGAAAGACATTCCGTTCCTGCCGACGATTCAGCCCGTTACAGCTTCGCCGGGAAAGGACTTCTCCAAATTTGCCCTCGCCTTCTCCCATGATAATGAATCGGCGTCGCCCGGCTACTACCGCGTGCGCGCCGACAACGGCATTGAAACCGAACTTACGGTCAGCACCCGTGCGGGGCTGGCGCAGTTCAGTTTCCCCGCCCAATCGCCGGCCGCGCTGATGATCCGCGCGGGCAGTTCCGTCACCGTCAGCGGCAACGAAGTTTCCGGCTGCCGCCACACTGCCATCGGGGGCGGCAAACGGCCTTACACGATTTACTTCTCGGCGCGGCTCGAGCAGTCCTTCCAAAACGTGCGCACCTGGAAAGATGACAAACTCACCGACGCGCCCGAGGCCAGCGCAAAGGATTGCGGCGCGGTCCTGACCTTCGACCCGGCCAAGCATCCGACCGTGCGCGTGCGCGTCGGCATTTCCTACGTCAGCGTGGAAAACGCCCGGGCCAATCTCGCGGCGGAAATTCCCGATTGGAACTTCGCCGCCGTCCGCCAGCAGGCCGATGCGGCCTGGAACAAGGAGTTGAATCGCATCCAGGTGGAAGGCGGTGACGCGACGCGCAAAACGATCTTTTATACCGCCCTCTATCGCACCTTCATCCATCCGAACGTGATCAACGATGTGAACGGCCAATACACCGGCATGGATGAAAAAGTTCACACCGTCGCACCGGGTCGCGTTCAATATCAAAACATTCCGGGTTGGGATCAGTATCGTTCACACGCGCCGTTCATGGCGATGCTGACGCCCAAGGAGAGCAGCGATGTCATGCAGTCGCTCGTCAACTACGCGCAACAGGATGCCGGTGTCCGCGCCGACGGCGGCGGCCTGCCCCGCTGGCAGCAGGTCAACCGCAATTCCGGCGGCATGGTCGGCGACGGCGCGCCCATCATCATCAGCTCGGCCTACGCCTTCG
>JALOTT010000333.1 GCA_025457745.1 Verrucomicrobiota bacterium | reverse complement strand
TGAACACATAGTGGAGCGCCAGGGTCAGTTCCACCACGCCGAGATTCGGGCCGAGGTGGCCGCCGCATTTCGCGAGCACGGTGATCAGTTCATGGCGGATTTCCTCCGCCAGCCTGGTCAGTTGCTCCAATGTCAGCTTCTTGAGGTGTTGCGGACCATCCACCATTTCCAAGTATCGGCTCATATTTCTTTTGAACGGTTAAAGAGTTAAAACGTTGAAGGGTTGAAGGAGATTGCCCTTCAACCCTTCAGCCTTTCAACCCTTCACTCTTCACTTTCAAAGGGTTTCAACTTCAACTCGCCGCCGGCCGTTTTTTCCAACTGCTGAATTTTAAGCTCCGCCTCGGCGAGCTTGGCCTGACAGACTTGCGCCAGCTTCACCCCTTCCTCGTATTTCGCCAGGAGGCTTTCCAGCGGCAGATCATCTCCCTCCATCGCTTCGACGATGGTTTCGAGCTTTTTCAAGGCTTCTTCAAACGGCAGAGAAGCCACTTTGGCGGACTGGCTTGGGGCCGCGGATTTGGACGGATTCGGCACGGGCACAAGACTAGAATACCCAGCCACCCACGTCCAGTTCGGAGTTCAAAGCCGTGTTTTCCTCATTGCTTCCTTGTGTTTTCCAACGACTGTGCATAATTACAGTACCATTTGTACATGCGTAACTGGTTACAAACTTCCCGGCGCGCCGGAAGAATCGTTCTTCTCGGCGCTTTATTTATCTCGGCGCAACTTCACGCCCAGAGCAACGTCACCGTTCGCGTCATGGCGGCCAACATCACGTCGGGCAACGGAACTTATCAAGCCGCCGGGATCAATATATTTCAGGGACTAAAGCCTGATGTTATTGCAATTCAAGAATTCAAATACGGCGCTAGTTCAATTAGTGAAATCCGCACATTTGTGGATACTGCCTTCGGCTCGAACTTTGTTTACTTTCGCGAGAGCGGTTATTCGATCCCCAACGGCGTTATCAGCAGGTGGCCGATTGCTGACAGCGGTTCGTGGGACGATCCGGAAGTGGATGACCGTGGTATTGCGTGGGCGCGCATTGACCTGCCGGGAACAAACGATCTCTACGTTGTCAGTGTGCATATGTTTAACAAGGGCACTGAGGCCGAACGCAACAACGAGGCCGTCGCTGTCAAATCCAACATTCTTGCAAATTTCCCCTCAAATTCATGGGTGATTGTTGCTGGTGATTGCAACACCGATGATCGCTTAGAAACTGCCATAACGACTTACAAAACATTCTTGAGCGATAGCCCGATCCCGACTGACCTGATCGCTGGTGGCGACGCGGACACCAATGAACCGCGAAGCAAGGATTATGACTACGTGCTGCCATCCTTTTCTTTAACAAATCTGCAAGTGCCAGTCGTGATAGGCGCACATATCTTTCCGAGTGGCCTCGTTTTCGACTCAACCGTATTCGCGAACAATTACACTTTAAGCGCCGTGGATCCCGTGGACGCCGGTGACTCGCACGTTAGCGGGATGCAACACATGGCTGTGATCAAAGATTTTCTCATCCCGGTCGGCGGGGCCACCACTAATCGGCCCAGCATCACCACGCAACCACAAAGCCAGACCAACACCATTGGCGGGAATGTCAGTTTCAGCGTCGTTGCGAGCGGAGCCGCGCCACTCACCTATCAATGGCGGTTCTTCGGCACTAACCTCAACAGCGCGACGACCAACAGCTATTCGCTCACGAACATCCAATCCACGAACGCGGGCGATTACACCGTGGTCATCACGAACATCGCGGGCAGCATCACCAGCTCCGTCGCAACACTCACCGTTACCAGCGGCCCAGCCATCACGAACCAACCGCAGGACCTTGCGGTAGCGGTTGGACAAAACGCCCCATTTACTGTGGGTGCTTCTGGCGGGGCGCCGTTAAGTTTTCAGTGGCGGTTCAATACCGCTGATATTTCCGGCGCAACCAATTCCAACTACACCCGCACTAACGCCCAACCCGGTGACGCGGGAAATTACACCGTGGTCGTTTCAAATTCGTCGGGCAGCGTTACGAGCGCGGTAGCTGTGCTGACGGTGAATACTCCATCTTCCGGCGCAACCAATGTCGTCATCAGTCAGATTTACGGTGGGGGCGGCAATACTGGCGCCACTTACAAAAACGATTTTGTGGAATTGTTCAATCCCACGGCAGTCGCCGTGAACGTGAGCGGTTGGTCTGTCCAATACGCCGGCGCAGCCGGCACGACTTGGGCGCCCGCAAATCTGACCGGCTGGATTCAACCCTACCACTATTACCTCGTGCAACTCGCCTCCGGCGGCACGCCCGGCAGCACTCTCCCCGCTGTGGACGCCACCGGCACCATGAACATCAGCGCCTCGAACGGCAAGCTGGCGTTGGTCAACAACACAACCACTCTGAGCGGCTCGAATCCCGTCGGCTTGGGCCAGGTAATTGACTTCGTCGGATTCGGCACCGCCGACGCCTATGAAGGCAGCGCAACCGCGGCTGGCGCTCCGTCTGGAAACAATACAACGTCTATCCTCCGAAAGAATGGTGGATTGACCGACTCAAACGATAACACGAACGACTTCGCCACGATCACACCACCAACACCGCGCAACTCCGCATCGCCAGCCAATCTACAAAGCACGCCCGCCAGCACGCCCACGCTCACCAACGCCGTGTTGTCTGGCAGCCAGTTTCAATTCCTGATCACCGGCACGACGGGATCAAACTACGTCGTGCAAGCCACCACCAACCTGAGCGCCGCAAACTGGATTCCCGTCCGCACCAACGCCGCGCCGTTCAGCTTCGTGGAATCCAACGTGTTCAACCTGCCGCAACGGTTCTATCGTGGCCTGGTCGCGCCGTGACGGGTGACTCAAAACCCTAAGACTCCTCCAACAACTGCTATTGAATCACTTCTCGACGCGACTTCGAATCTCGCCCGACTTGAGCCGCGTCTTAAGCTTCTGCCCGGACCTCACAACCCTGGCATCCCGCAAGACTCTGCCTGTTGCCGCATCCGTCGTAATCGAATAGCCGCGTCCCAATACCTGCTCCGGCCCAAGCAAGCGAAGGCGGGTTTCCAGGCTCGTGAACTCATTGCCTCGTCCTTCCAACCGAATCCGCGCGCGCTCCTGCAACCGGCGACTGCTTTGCAGCAACGTTTCCCGGCGCCGTGCGACGATCTGCACCGGACGCAACCGCGTCAGTCGTCCGGCGGAATTCTGCCAAGCCGCACGCCGGTCACGAATACCTTGCTTCGCACAACGCAGCAATCCGATGTGCAGATCGTCAAGTCGTTGCAACCCTTCATTCACCCGCCGACGCGGATGCACCCGCTGTAGCCGCTGTTGAACCTGGTTAAAATCCTCTTTCACACCATCAAGCCGTTGTCGCAAGCGCCAGCGCAACAACTCCGGCGCATCGGCCACAAACTCGCGGCTGGCGAAAACTCCTTCCGTGATAATCTCCGCCGCCGCACTCGGGGTCGCCGCGCGCACGTCCGCCACGAAGTCGCTGATCGTGAAATCAATCTCGTGCCCCACCGCCGACACGACGGGGATTGCCGATTCAAAAATCGCCCGCGCTACGGCTTCATCGTTGAAGGCCCACAGGTCTTCCAGCGATCCGCCGCCGCGCGTGACGAGGAGCAAATCCAATTCATTTGTAGCGGCGGTCGGTAACCGCCGGACCTCATCAGGTTTTTGGCGACGGTCATAGCCCGTTGCGACATTGAATTCATTTAACAGCCGGATCGCCGCCGCGATTTCTGCCGCCGCGCCGTCGCCTTGCACACGGCACGGCGCGAGAATGATTTCCAGTCCCGGATTCCGACGCTGCACAACGTGCAATACGTCCCGAATCGCCGCGCCGGCGGGCGACGTGGCCAGGCCGATACGCTGCGGATATTTCGGCAGCGGACGTTTTCGTTCCGGCGCGAATAGTCCTTCCGCCGCGAGCTTCTGCTTGAGTTTCTCGAAGGCGATTTGCAGCGCGCCGACACCCTGCAACTCCACCGCGCGCACGATGAGTTGATATTGCCCGCGCGCCTCATACACCGTCACGTCGCCTTGCAGCAAAACTTCCTGGCCATCCGCCAGCAACTCGCGATGCAAAACATTTTCGCGGCTGAACAAAACGCAACTCAACTGCGACGCCGCGTCCTTGAGCGTGAAATAAATGTGCCCGGAAGACTGCGCGCGCAAATTCGTGACCTCGCCCGTAACCCAGATTGAACCGACCTGTTTCTCCAGCAACCGCTTGACCTGCGCCGTCAGTTCCGAGACCGACAAGACCTTGCGCGTCGGTTCCGGCGGGAACAATTCGCCGAAGTCCCATTGCGATTTCGATTTGGCCATCGCACTTAGTTAGCCACGGATTGCCTGCGGCGCAAACAAGGAATTTCGTGATGCGCAAGCCGAGTCATTTTTACCGCCAAGACGCAAAGTCGCTAAGACGCAAAGGAAAAACTCTTGGCGGCTTTGCGCCTTTGCGTTAAAGAAATAATTTGAGCAACTGGAACAATCCAATTACCGCTCCAGCTGCCGCAAGCCCGGCTGCAATACGCGCCCAGAAAATTGTCTGCTTCTGACTTCGCCGGGCATCTTCTAACGCAATCAAATGTCGAATCGTCTCCGAACATTGCGACGCCTTCTGATGCACACTCGGATTCTGTCCGCCAATTTGAGCTAAAACAACGAGCATCTCTCGCCATTCCTCCGGCGTCTTGGAGTAAATCGAACCGTCCCCACACATCTGAAATATATGTTCTTTTTCCATTGCGCGTCCGAAAGTCTCAAGTCTTGTTCACCTTCGCGAT
>JALOTT010000332.1 GCA_025457745.1 Verrucomicrobiota bacterium | reverse complement strand
GGCTTCAACGATTCCGCGCCAGCCACCGTTTCCATTGAAGTAGGCTATCAGCCAACTGGAGACCCACAAACACGCGTCACCGATGTGCATCGGGCCATCAGTATTACGCTGACGGGGTCGGATCCGTGTAGCACTGACTCCCTGAGTTTTGCAATCGTAAGCGGCCCGGCTTTGGGATCTCTGAGTGGAACACCTCCGAATGTTACTTATACGCCGCCTTCCACAGCCGGGGATGACAGCTTTACCTTCAAAGTCAACGATGGCGTGCGCAACTCTGCCGATGCAACCGTGTCTATTGTTGTACTGCCGGGAGCAAATCTAACCGCAGCGGGCGCGTGTGACAGCATCGGTCTTGAGTGGAGCATACCGAGCTGGGTTGTCCCATACGTTCAAGATTTTGTGATTTACCGTTCGACGACTTCCGGCAGTTATGGGTCGCCACTCGTTACGTTGCCGGCTAATAGCCGCACTTATACCGACACCAGTATTTCCGCTGGCACGACCTATTACTACGTGGTGAAATTCCACTACACGGATCCAGGAGTTTCCACGACGCCTGAATCGGTTTCTAACGAAGCCAGCGCCAGCACCCGCATATCTACCATTGGCGGGGCAAACGACATCGTTTTCATTATTGATAACACGGGATCGATGGGCACTGCGTTCCTCGCAAATTTGAAGGACAAGATTATCAGCATCCTGAATTGCATAGAAGACTATTCCGGCTCGGATTACCGGCTGGCGCTGGTCACTCCTGACGAGGATCAAGTCAACGTGCGGGTCAATTTCTCGGCAAACAATCGCGCCACTTTTGAAACTGGATTGGATAATTTGAATGGTGTTGATGGCGGCGGAACACCGGAGAGCACGGATGAATGTCTCAATACAATCCTGAACGCACTAGCTGCAAGTGGCAGGGTGGATCTGAGGAGTTGCGCTTCGCCAGGCAAAACTCTTCAAATCAATGATTTTACGTTCGCCTTCCGGACAAACGCCCTCAAACTTGTGGTTTTGATTACCGATGCTGAACCCGGAGGTTTCTGCGACTTTGGAGACAACGGGGCAAAGGCCCACCAGTATGCGTTGCAGGCGAGATCAAATTGTGTCAAAATCAACGCCTTACATGTTGCGTTAAGCTATGGCGGATGGGATTCCACAACCGAAACAGTCATGCGGGATTATCAGCAAACGTCCTGTGGGTGGTATTCACAAGCGCCGCACGACGGGGGCGACATTGTCCGTTACATCCTAAAAATGTTCTACGAGAACGCTTATTGCAACTGCCCATGACTAAAGTACGCATCGCAATTTCACTTTGGATGTCCTTATGCACTCTTACAAAGTGCTATGGGCAAGGAACGCTTCAGCCGTTGCACATCACGTTTGACGGCTCTCCTGCGCAACCGCCTGGGAGTTCGTTTTATGTTCAACAATATTGGGAATCAGGGATTTGGTTCAGACCCCTTGGCGTTGTTGGCCCGGGAAATGGTTTCGAGCGGACTGGGGGGGGGCTTTCCGCCCGTCCAGAAAATGGGACTGCGTACCTCCAAGCTCTGGGGGGAGACTCGCTGATGTTCAGCTTCAGCGACGGTTCGCTATTCAACCTGGATGCTGTGGATTTGGCCGAATATAGCACGGTGGTGTCAGACGCGGCCACGGTGCGTTTTGTGTGTTATCGGCCAGATGGAAGCAGCGCGATAATTAACTGTACTACGGACGGCATTATTGACGGCACCGGGCCGTTGGCCGACTTCCAGACGTTCAAGTTCCAAAGTTTCACTGGATTGACCCGCGTTGAAATCCCCACCTACGGCTGGTCGCTCGACAACCTGATGGTTTCCCGCATGGTTCCCGAACCGACAACCGTCGCGCTACTGCTCATCGGCGGATTGTTGGTGTGTGCGCTACGCCACCGCCGCCGGTCTTGATACTTCAGTTGAATGGTTGACAAACCATTACGTCGCTCTATGTGCGCACAGTATTTCTATGTCCGTTTTTACGGCTTTCCGTTTTAATCCTAAGGCTGCTGTGACCGTCCTTAACGTTTCTTACAAGGCGCACAAGGGGACTATGTTCGCGCACAAGGGTTCAATAGGCATGCGCAAGGTTTGGGGAAGTGGGCGAATGGATTCGCTGGTCGTTCAGGAGATTGAATCTGGCACTCCTCGACTGGCCTTTACTTCCGCCGGCATGCCAGACGCCAACGAAGAGTTTTCTGTTTCGCTCAACGAACCGTCGGGATGCACTGGCCAAAAACCGCGCACGGCACTGTAGTTTTGCACCGGCACGACCGGTGGCAATTGCCCGACTGTAAATCCCGATTTCCCGAAAATGGGCGCACAAGTGCGCCCCCCTCGCCACGAAGTGCTGAAACCACAGACAAAATTCTACTTGCTGATTCCCCGCTCGCTGGTGCGAACGAAGTTGAGCAGATGTTGCACTTCCGGCAACGGCGGCACTTCCTTTTCAATCTTTACCAGCGCGTTGGAAATCGTCAGGCCTTCGCGGAACAAAATCTTGTAGCACAGCTTCAACGCGGCCTGGGCTTCCTCGGAAACCCCGTTCCGCTCCAGGCCCACCTTGTTGATCGTGCGCGTCTCGGCGGGGTTGCCGTCGGCCATCATGAACGGCGGCACGTCCTGCACCACTTTCGAGCAGCCGCCGATCATGGCCATTTTTCCGATCCGGCAAAACTGATGCACCGCCGCCAGTCCGCCAATGACAGCGTGGTCCTCGACCGTGACGTGTCCCGCCAACGTGGCGACATTCGACATGATGATGTGATTGCCGAGCGTGACGTTGTGCGCGAGGTGGCAATAGGCAAGGATGTAATTGTTCGAGCCGACGAGGGTCGTTTCGCCATCGCCCGTGGCGCTATGCACCGTCACGTATTCGCGGAACGTGTTGTCGTCGCCGATTTCCGTGCGCGTGGCGCCGCCCTTCCATTTCAAGTCCTGCGTCTGCAGGCCGAGGCTAACGAATGGAAAGATTTCATTGCGTTTCCCCAGTCTCGTGTAGCCGTCAATGACCACGTGGGAATGCAGTCTGCACCCCTCGCCCAGCGCCACGCGCTCTCCAATGACACAATACGGCCCGACCTCGCAGTTCGCGCCGAGTTGCGCCTGGGAATGAATGACAGCCGTTGCGTGGATTCGACTCATATTCCCCTAGGCGTTGCGCACCATGAACGTCACCTCCGCCTCGCTGACAATCTCGTTGGCCACTTTGCACACACCCTTTGCCTTGCCGATCCGGCCGCGCACTTTCGTTAATTCCACTTCAATCACCAGCACGTCGCCGGGCAAGACCGGTTTCCGCCATTTCACGTTCTCGGCGGACATGAAGTAAGCCAGTTGGTGCTGATCCTCGGCGCGCACGATCATCAGGATGCCCGCCACCTGCGCGATAGCTTCCAGTTGCAACACGCCCGGCATGATCGGGTGTCCGGGGAAATGCCCCTGAAAATACGCCTCGTTGATCGTGACGTTCTTCGCGCCGACGATGCGGTTGCCGTCCATTCTCAGGACCCGATCCACCATCAGAAATGGATAGCGATGCGGCAACCACTTCATCACGCCCTCGATGTCCATCGCGCCATCACCAGTCGTCAATTCCTCGCTCGGAGCGGCGGCCACAGCGACGGACTTCGCGGGCGGCGGCGTGAAGGTTTGCGCGACGCGCATCGGTTTCTGAATTTGCGCGACAACGCGCCGGACCAGTTCGCAATTCGCGGCATGGCTGGGTTTGATGGCGAACACATGTCCGCGAATCGGCCGGCCCAACAACGACAGGTCGCCGAGGATGTCGAGCATCTTGTGGCGCACGAACTCCTCCGGGTAGCGCAATGGCTCGGTCGTCAGGACCGCGTCTTCGCGGATGACCACGGCGTTTTCCAGGCTGCCGCCCTTGATGAGGCCATTCTTGATCAAATACTCGATCTCCTCGTAAAAACAAAACGTCCGCGCGTGCGACAATTCGCGTTCCCAAATCTCCGGCGTGACCTCCGTGCTGTAAAACTGGGTGAAGCGCCCGCGCTTGTCGGCGCTGGTGCAGGTGATTTTCAAGCCCTCGCCCGGAAACAGTGTCATCAGCGTCTCGCCCAACTCCAGCTCAATTGGCTCGGTGACGGTGTATGGCTTGCGCTTTTCCTCCTGCGCGACGACCCCGACGGACTGAATCATCTTGCAAAACTCGCGCGCACTACCGTCGGCGATGGGCGGCTCATTGGCGTCCAACTCGATGATGGCGTTATCCACGCCGCAGCCCGCGAGCGCGGCCAGAACATGCTCGACCGTGTGAATTTTGATGTTGCCACGGGCCAGCGTCGTCGAGCGGTTTGTTTCCGAGACATTTTCGACCCGCGCCTCGATTTCCGGCTTGCCCTCGAGGTCCACGCGGCGGAAGCGCACGCCGCTGTTAGCCGCCGCCGGCAGAAAAGTCATGTTCACCGGGTTGCCGCTATGCAGGCCGATGCCGGAGAAACTCGTGGGCCGATTCAGGGTTTGCTGCTGTAGCACGGCCGCATTAGAGCAAATCGCAAATGCACTTGGCAAGCGGGAGTTCTGCGGCATACCAAGCCCAAATCCGTGGCGTGCCATTTGGAATTTGTTGCTGTTAGTCTTCCACCCGATTTGTCGCCCGCAAATCCGCGACACATTCGACGTGTTGCGTCTGTGGAAACATGTCGAGCGGCATCACGCGCGCCAGTTCAAAGACGCCGTCGCCGCACAAAATTTTCATGTCGCGCGCCATCGTCGCCGGATGACACGAAACGTAAATCAACTGCGCAGGCCGCACTTCGCGCAGCAGGCGGA
>JALOTT010000331.1 GCA_025457745.1 Verrucomicrobiota bacterium | reverse complement strand
GCGCCTCTTCCTCATTCTTGATCTTCTCCCAAAAAAGAAACCCCAGATAGCCGCAATAGCAGACCCCGATGATGATGAAGGCGGCGATGAGTTTCGTCATGATTCCTCAACTCGTCGGATCCGCGCCCCCAAATGGCGCAATTTCCCGTCAATGTTCTCGTAACCGCGGTCAATGTGATAAACGCGATTCACCCTGGTCGTGCCTTTCGCCGCCAGCCCGGCAACCACCAGTGCGGCGGATGCCCGCAAATCACTCGCCATCACCGGCGCCCCACTCAATGGCCGGCCCCCCTTCACAATCGCGCTTGGCCCTTCAATTTCAATGTCCGCACCCAACCGCGCCAGCTCGCTCACGTGCATGAAGCGCGATTCGAAAATCCGTTCCGTGATGATGCTGATGCCGGGCGCGAGGGTCATGAGCGCCATCATCTGCGCCTGCACGTCCGTCGGGAAGCCCGAGTAAGGCAGCGTCGTCACGTCTGACGATTTCAGCCGGCCATTGCGACGCACGAGCAAGTTCGCGCCCTTGCGTTCCACCGCCACGCCGGCTTCGTGCAACTTGTCAATCACCGCGTGCAAATGGTCGGCCCGCGCACCCTTGAGCGTCACCTCGCCGTTCGTCCCCGCTGCGGCAATGGCGTAGGTCGCGGCCTCGATTCGATCCGGAATCACCTCGTGCTCCGCCCCGTGCAACTCCTTCACGCCGGTGACTGTAATGGTCGGGCTGCCCGCGCCGGAAATTTTCGCGCCCATCGCGTTCAGGAATTTTGCCAGGTCAACCACTTCCGGTTCGCACGCGGCGCTTTCGATGACGGTCACGCCTTCGGCCAACGTGGCGGCCATCATTACGTTCGCCGTGCCGAGCACAGTGGAACCCGCGCGCCCACCCAGAAACATCGCCGTGCCAACCAGCCGCTTGGCCGCCGCCTGCACGTAGCCGGACTCGATGGTGATCTTTGCACCGAGCGCTGCAAATCCTTTCAAATGCAGATTGATGGGCCGCGGGCCGATGGTGCAGCCGCCGGGCAGCGACACGCGGGCCTGCTTCAACCGCCCCAGCAACGGCCCCATGATGCAGATCGAACCGCGCATTTTTCGGACGAGATCGTAATCGCCCTGGCCTTTGATTTTCTTTGCCTGCACCCGCACCGTGCCGGCTTCGACCGCAACCTTCGCGCCGAGCCAAGTGAGAATCCGTCCCATGAATCGCACGTCGCTGAGGTTCGGCACCCGCCGGATCACGCATGGCTCGGATGTGAGCAGCGTGGCCGCCATGATTGGTAGTGCGGCGTTTTTGGCGCCACTGATCGTCACCTCGCCGTGCAATGGCACGCCGCCTTTGATGAGAAAGCTTTCCATGACTAATCAAATCAGACCACGAAATACACCAAACACACGAAATCAAATGCACAAGCTCGATGCGCCGACTGGCTGACGACAATTCCCCCTCTCCCATCAGATGGGAGAGGGCCGGGGTGAGGGTTTCGCTCTCACGCCCGCCGCGCAACCATGATTCTCGGCCGCTGAGTGTAATCTTCCTTCACCGCCTCGACAATCCACTTTTGGGTCTCAAAGATTGCTCGTGTTGCGTCCGCCCGGCCATCGCCAAGCTCAACCATGATTTTCCCGCCCGGTTTCAGAAACCCGGCTGCTTGCGCCGCGAGCCGCCGGTAAAAAACCAGCCCGTCCGACCCGCCGTCCAACGCCGCGCGCGGGTCGTAATTGCGCACTTCGGGCTGGAGCGACGCAATTTCTGCCGTTGGGATGTAAGGCGGGTTGCTGATGATGAGGTCGAAATGTGCGCCAGGCGGCAAGGCCGCGAAACCGTCACCTTGCACAAACCGAATCCGTTCCGTCACGCCGCAGCGGGCCGCGTTCTGTTTCGCAACGGCGAGTGCTTCAATCGAAGCGTCAAGTGCCACGATTAGAGATGCCGGACACTTCGCTGCCAGCGCGATGGCGATGCACCCGCTGCCAGTGCCAAAGTCCAGAGCGCTTGGGGTAGGGCGCGTCACTCCGTGCGCGCCGACGTTCGCGGGCGGTGGTGCGGCGGGCGGAGGACTGCCCGGCCTGCCTTCATACCCAGAGAGGCATTGCCACCCGGCTTCGGCGAGCAACTCCGTTTCTGGCCTTGGCACAAGCACGTGGCGGTTCACGGCGATTTCCAGTCCGCAGAACGACGTTGACCCGACGATGTGTTGGAGCGGTTCGCGCTGGCCACGGCGTTTGACCAGTTCGCGCACCGCGTCGAGTTCCATCGGCGAAAGAGCGCGCTCGAAGTTCAGATACAACTTCATGCGCGGCATTTTCAGCACGTGCGCCAGCAGCAATTCGATTTGCAATCGCGGCGATTCCACGCCCTTTTTCGCGAGAAAGTCCGCGCTCTTCTGGATGACTTCGAGGACCGTCACATGCGTTCCAGGCATTCGATCCCCAGCGCGTCCAACCCCTGCTTGAGCACCCGCGCCGTCAAATCGCACAACACCAGACGGCTCGCGCGCGATGCCTTGTCCGCCTTGAGCACCGGACACGACTCGTAGAACCGCGCGAACAAACCCGCAAGATCGTAGAGGTAATTGCAAATAAAGTTGGGCCGGTATTCGGCGGCGGCGGCTTCGAGCACGAGCCCGAAATTCAAAAGCTGCCGCGCCAGCGCGATTTCTTCCGGCGCCGACAATTCAATGTTCGATGTTCGATGTTCGATGTTCGATGTTCCCGCCGCCTTTCGGAAAATACTCATGATCCGTGCATAGGCGTATTGCAAATACGGCGCGGTGTTGCCGTTCAACGCCAGCATCTTGTCCCAACTGAACACGTAATCGCTCTGCCGGTTTGGCAGCAGGTCAGCGTATTTTACCGCGCCGATGCCAACCACACGCGCCACCTCGCGCCGCCCGGACTCTGCCAGGTCGGGATTTTTTTCGGACACGGCCTGGAAGGCGCGTTCTTCGGCTTCGTCGAGCAGGTCGGCGAGCTTGACCGTTTCACCCGAACGCGTTTTGAACGGCTTGCCGTCTTCGCCAAGAATTGAGCCGAACCACACGTGGGCGAGCTTCATCTCCGGGCGCGTAGCCGCGCTGGTCAAAGCGCAATCCGCGTTCTCACGAACGCGGCTACCGGATTGCCACTTGCGGAACGCGGCGAAAATCTGCTGGAAGTGCAATTGCTGCCGGCCGTCGGTGACGTAGATGATTTCATCCGGCTGCCACGTCTCCAGCCGGTGCGCAAGGGTGGCGAGGTCGGTGGTGGTGTAATTGAACCCGCCGTCGCTCTTGCGAATGAGCGCCGGCTGTTTCTTGAGTGGCGCAATGTCGTCGAAGAAAACTACCAGCGCGCCTTCGCTTTCGCGGGCGATTCCCCTGGCCGCCAACTCCTCGACCAATGCCGGCAGGCGCGGGTTGTAAAAACTTTCGCCGAATGTGTGGTCGAACTTCACGCCCAGCCGCGCGTAAATCGTGTTGAACTGCGCCTGGGAGAGCGCGATCATCTCGCGCCAGATGCGAAGATTTTCGGCGTCGCCGCCCTGGAGCTTCACTAATTCCTGCTTGGCGGCCTCCAAGGTGGCCGGATTCTCCTGGCACTCGGCGCTGAGTTTCTTGTAGAGCCGCTCCATCTCCGCGAGCGGGTCGGCCTGGAGCGCCGCCGCGTCCAGGTCGCGCTTCCAGCCCACGAGCAACATCCCGAACTGCGTGCCCCAGTCGCCGAGGTGGTTGTCGGTGATGACGCGATGGCCGAGCAGCCGCAACACACGGGCAAGGCAATCGCCGAGAATCGTCGAGCGGATGTGGCCCACGTGCATCGGCTTGGCGACGTTGGGCGAACTGAAATCCACGACCACGATGCGCGGCTGCGTGGTTTTTGCAAAAAATAAATGTTTGCCACGCGCCGCCGCCGCCAGCGCGGCGACGAGCGCGGAATTTTTCAGCCGGAAATTCAGAAAGCCCGCGCCTGCAATTTCCACCGGCTCGCAAACATCGCGCACGTCCAGTTTTGCGAGAACCTCGTTGGCCAACTGGCGCGGGTTCAGTTTGTGCGGTTTGGCCAGGGCCATGAGCGCCGCGCTCTGGTAATCACCAAACTTCGCGTCCGGACACGGGCGCACGAGCACCGTGGCCTGGTCGGCGTCCGGCAGCACGGTGCGGACGGCCTGTTGTAAACGTTGTTCGATTTGTTTGTGCGGCAGCACGGAATATATTTAACCACGGAGCGTCACCACCAGCGTCACGAGCACTTCGCCGGAGTGACGCGCCACCCGCAAAGGAATTATTTCTTCCCCGCGTCCTTGATGACGCGCAACATCGCCTCCGCGTCCGCCGACTGCTCCAACGCCCGGCGAAATTCCGCCTTGTGCAGCAGCTTCGCGATGTTCGCCAGCGTGTGGAGATGCTTTTGAAATTGACCCTGCGGCACGAGGAACAGCATGACGAGATTTACCGGCTGGTTATCAAGCGCGTCAAAATTGCAACCTTTCTTTGACCGGCCCAGCGCGCCGACGACTTCGGTGATCAGATCCGTGGAGGCGTGCGGGATGCCGATGCCGAACCCGATGCCCGTGCTCATGGATTGCTCGCGTTTGCGCACGACGGCCACGATGGCCTCACGGTGCTGGGCTTGAATTTTGCCCGTGGCCACGAGGTTGTTGGTGAGTTCGTCAATCGCTTCCCAGCGATTGGCGGCCGCCATATCCGGGAG
The DNA here is from genome assembly GCA_025457745.1 of Verrucomicrobiota bacterium. Classification (GTDB taxonomy): domain Bacteria; phylum Verrucomicrobiota; class Verrucomicrobiia; order Limisphaerales; family JADLHS01; genus JALOTT01. The sequence continues at coordinate 4,331 of JALOTT010000331.1, read as the reverse complement.
GATGTTGTCTTTAGTAAGAATATCAACTAGATCCATAATGCCAGTCCGAATGAACATTTCGCCTGAAACGCGCCGTCATATCAAGACAGAATTCAAACCGAATTCAACCCGAATGCCGATCTTCCTGAACGTCCCGCCATAATTTCAAAGTGACCGTATCACGAGGTTGGGTCAATCGGAAATCCGCGAGGTCGGCAGCGGAGAAATTGAGTGCGGTGAAATCCCCTCATTCAAACCGGGCTTCAACCCGGTGAAACAACGACGAATACAACCCAGCCGTTTTAACGGCTTTTCTCGTGTGGTGAAAAAACGCTGAAACGGTTGTTGCTGATTTGTCCGCCACCACCGGGCTGAAGCCCGGGGTTAATGAGATTGGGAAAAATATCAGGCGGCAACCGCTTCAGCATTTTCCGCCCAGATTTTTTTGCCGCCAACGATCGTCGCCACCGCCCGGCCTTTGAGCGGCCAGCCATAGAACGGATTGTTAAATGATTTGCTCGCGGTTGCCTCGCGCTCGAAAGTCCACTCGCGATCCGGGTCGAACACCGTCACGTCTGCGTCCGCACCGATGCTCAATGTGCCTTTCGCCAGGTTCAGCAGCCGCGCTGGGGCGACGGTGTATTTGGTGATGAGGTCGGAAAGCCCAAGTCGTTTCGCATGGTAAAGCTGCATGAGCGAGAGCGCCAGTTCGGTTTCCAGCCCCGTGATGCCGAAGGGAGCGTAGTCGAATTCCACTTGTTTCTCGAAATCGCAATGCGGCGCGTGATCGCTGCAAAGGATTTCAATCGTCCCGTCGGCCAGGCCTTCGAGAATCGCCTCGCGGTCGCGCGCGGAACGCAATGGGGGATTCATTTTGAAATTCGTGTCGTAAGCGGGCCACTCGGGCAATTGCGGATTGCGGATTGCGGATTGCGGATTTGAATAAATCAACTTGCCGTCCTGCGCCCAGAACTTCTCGCTGCCCGCAACGGCTGCGTCCGTCAGCGTGAAATGGTGCGGACACGCCTCGCCGGAAACGGGCACGCCGCGTTTCTTCGCCTCGCGGATGAGCCCAACGCTGCCGGCTGCGCTCAAGTGCTGGCAATGAACCCGCGCGCCCGTCAGTTCGGCCAAAAGGATGTTGCGGGCCACGATCATTTCCTCGCCCGCCGCCGCCCAGCCTTGCAGGCCGAGCGCGGTGCTCCAGTAGCCTTCGTGCATCACGCCGCTGGTAACCAGCGAGTAGTCCTGGCAATGGTCCATCACCGGCAGGCCGAACATCTTCGCGTATTCGAGCGCGCGCCGCATGAGTTCGTTGTTCTGCACGCAATGGCCGTCGTCGGTGATCGCCACCACCCCGGCGCGTTTGAGCGAACCGATGGACGCCAGTTCCTCTCCCGCAAGGTTCTTCGAGATCGCCCCGGCGACAAACACATTGACGATGCCGTCGCGCGCCGCGCGTTCGTGGATGAGCGCGACCGTGCCGGCGTTGTCAATGGCCGGCGCGGTGTTCGGCATGCAGACGAGCGAGGTGAATCCGCCGCGCGCCGCCGCCGCGGTGCCGGTGGCGATGGTTTCCTTTTGCGTCTGACCGGGTTCGCGCAGGTGAACGTGCAAATCAATCAGGCCGGGACAAATAATCAGGCCGGTCGCGTCAGATTTCTCGATTTCCCGCGGCGCTTTCTGCGCGGCGTCTTTGCCGACCGCAGCAATCTTGCCGTTGAGAATCAAAACGTCGGTGGAAGCATTGAGGCGGTTGGCGGGGTCAATCACCCGTCCGCCGGTGAGAAGCAGCGAGTTCATCGGGCGCGAGGGTAACGTCAGCGGATTGACAAGGCAAGCGCGCGGGCTAGTATTCGGCGTCAGCGGGCTGGCCGCGCCGAAGCGCGGAGCGCGCAGGCGGGCGTAGTTCAGTGGTAGAACGGAAGCCTTCCAAGCTTCACACGAGGGTTCGATTCCCTTCGCCCGCTCCAAATCATTTGATTCCAAGAATGAATTCTATTATTCGGTGGAGAAGTGGAATCAAATAAAGGAAACGCTGCCAATTCCATTGCTTCTTTCTGGTTGAACTCCGAAAGTGGGAGATGAAAAGCCAACTCGCGCGGCTGAAGCCGCAGTAAAATTCCACCCCGTTTTTAGGCGGTCGAATCCAGACGGGCAGGCCGTTGGCTTGGTCTTGAAGTAGTTCCCGGGCCTTGGGCGGCACGGGCCTTGTGTTGTTGGCGGATGTTCCGCCAGCGTTCTTGGAGTCAGAAGAATTTATTGCCATGCGTGAACGATGCCACACCACGCTTGCCCTTGTATCGGACAGCAAGGAAAACTTTGCGCCTTATTTTACAAGAGGCAAGTCGTTCAGATTTGCCCATTCCCACTTCTTGTTGGGGATGCTCTCACATTTTTCCCGGCTCAATCCTCGGCTCAACAGCGTGCCGTCAGACTTCACGAGTAATTCACGCACGATTTTCCATTGCCCGTTAGGGCCGCGAATCTTCCAACGGAACGCATCGCCAGGCTTCAACAGACGATACGGCCAGCCGGTCGCCGTGCCTGCAATTCGCTTCATGGCCTTGCACAAATGGCTTTGGTCGTAATAGTCGGCTCCGACTTTATCAAGAGCTTCCATGAGCGTTTTCCAGGATTGAAAATCTTCCGGCTCCAGAGAGGTCAACACCTGTGCGAGAAATCGGCCCTTCTCTTGTTTCTTGCTCGGCAGTTTCTTCGTCTTTTTGTTCATGCGGGTGTAATGAATTAGCGAACCGCGGCAGCGGTTGCAGTCGCCCATTGCTTCGATCAATTCCTGGAATGGCAACGGGTCGTTTTTTATTAACGCGGGAAACAGGAGTTGAGCGAACTCTTGTTTCAGCCGTTCTTTCACCTCAGCTTCCCATTGCTGCCATTCTGGGTCGTTTGGAACGGGTGTCTTGAGGGCAAATGCGTTAAACGGAAGCTGTTGAATTGGCGTTGGCGCGACTCCACCGGCGATTGCCACTTGCCACTTCTGAGCGACAGTGGAAGCAGCAGCGATTTGTTTATTCAAATTCTTCCGGGGCTTTTTCACAACAGCAAATCGGTAAATCTACGGTCTCCTCCCCTTGCCGCCGATTCACGGTAACAGGAACGCCCGGCTCACGGTTTTGGTTTGTTGGCCCGCAACAGGCGGATGATCTCTGCCAGCGCGCGGAACAGGGCGCTGACGATAAAGCCTTGCCCGGCGCAGACCAATGCCCCGATGAACAATCCCAGCAAGACCGCTGGTTCGGCGGAATGCATGGCGTTGGCCAGCAAAATCAGCAGGCAGATGCCCGCGCCAATGAGTCCGGCCCATAGATAGACCTGCCCGATGTTTTCCAGAAGTTCTTCGATCAGTTCCGGCTCGGCGTTCAGTTCTGGCGGCGGGACTTTAGGCGTGGGGCTTTCAACGGGCGGCGAAATGTCCAACTTTTTAACACCTTTAACAACCGGCGGGAAGCTCTTGCCGCAAGATTCATTCGGGCAGGTGATCCAGTCGGCGGCGAGTGCGTCGGGAATTTCAATGTGTTGGCCGCAGAATGGACATTCGACTTTGATATGTGCAGGTGCGCTCATGGTTTTTCTTTAGAGATGTCCGGCGGCTTCATGGCTTGATTTTGGAATTGGAGGTGACGACTTGAACCCAATTCGTTTCGCCATTGTCCCAAAGTTGCAAGATGCCAGCGCCTTTCTCATAGGTTCCCGCGCGCATGGCGGTCACGGTAAATTCCTTTCCGGTGGTCAGGACGTGTTGTCGGCAGTTTCTCAGGGCGATGGTCGCTCCGAAAACTTTTGTCGTGCCGGTCTGCACCTTGCGATAGCCGCCGCTCGAATAGGTGGAAGGGCCGGGGGCGTAAGCGCCAATGGATTGATTGGCGGTGAGTCCACCGCCGCTGGGCGGATAATATTGGCTTTCATAGACAGGTTCACGGGTAAATCTTCGGGCGATGACCACCCCCTCGGTTTCCCGGACGAATTGCAAATCCATTTTCTGCCATAAGACGCTTTTCTCGACGTTGTAAAGCTGTCCGTTGACCCGCCGGAAATCAGGATGCGCAGCAACCAAGTTGGTAACGAGTGACGGCGAGTTGGTTTGCGCTGCGACCTGCCAAACGAGCGTTGCCGTAACCGCGATAACAGCAGATACGATTTTTGTTTTCATGGCTTGTGGTTTGCTGCGATGGAGCGCCCCTGTTCGGGTCCCGTGACTCACGCAAGCTGCGTCATGGCGCGAGGATCACTTGGTACATGTCCGCGTATAAATAACACTACATAGCCTGCACCAAATTGGCGTCATCATTGGTCAGCACGAATTCTCAAAATCGGTTTGTCGGATGAAAGGG
>JALOTT010000330.1 GCA_025457745.1 Verrucomicrobiota bacterium | reverse complement strand
GTTTTCATGCGGCGAATTTTATCAGCACCTTTTTTCCAAGACGACGGATTTCGTCATCCTTTTGTCATTTTTTTCCCTGAGTTACCGGAGATGCCCATATCGGTATACAAATGGCCGCCCCCGATTTGATAGCTGCCCAGACTGCCCCTTTCGCGCCCGTCCTTGCCGCCATACCACAGCGGGTATTCCGAAGCGACCGAGCCCCGGCGTTTGAATTGCAGCATCCCGGGCAGTTGCCGGTCGTTGTTGAAATCGGGATACCAGGCCAGGGCTGTCGGCACCGGGTTAGGGGCGTCACCGGTCTTGATTTCAGCGTAGCGCAGAACGATTTCCTGCCCCTGGGTCAAGTGATCCAGTTGCAGTTTGACCCGACCCGTAATCTGCTTTCCAAAGTCATAAACGTAGATCCCCGGCAGCGGTTCGCTCACTGCAACCGGGTCGCAATACTCCACGATGCATTCGGGGGGCATCGGATCGCGCAACATCTCGCCTTGCGGATATTTTCCGGCGGGCTTCGCGGGCAGCCACTCGCTGGCATTGAAGCCCGGAGTGTCCCATCCTTGCGGATAACGATTCGCATCGAACAATTCGCCGATCCAGAAACTGCTGCGCAGAATTCCGTGTTCGCCCGCCTGCCAGGTGGTGTCGGTGACGATCGCCTTGGTCTGGCCGTTGCTGTCGGTCAACTCCAGCCGGGCAATCACCACCGGACGCTCATGATACTGCTGAGGAAAGTTTCCCGGTGACGACCACCAACGACCGGTTGCCAGCTCGATCCCCAGGCAGTTTTCGCTCTTCTTGTTGATCTGGTCGGTGACATCGAAAACATTGTAATAGGCGTTGGCGAAAAAATCGCTGTCGCTGGGGGCCAACACCCGGTCGCCCACCATCTTGCCGTTCAGGTAGGCGCGGTAGTAGCCGAGGCCACAGATATAAAGCCGTGCCTTGGCGACCTTCGCCACGGAAAATTCCTTCCGCAGCAAGGAAGCCGACCAGATTCTCCGCTTCATGGAGTCACTCATGTCCCGGGCGTATTTCTCCACCTCTTCATCGGTGACCAGCTTCCGGTAGCGATCATACAATCCGCCGGGTTTGGCGTCGCTTTTCAAGGTGCCGCGGACATTGCTGCACGCATGGCGGATCCAAATCTCCACCGACTCCGTGTCGCGACGAGCCACCGGCGATTCAATCCACATCGCGCCGTCCTTATCCCAGAATTTCTTGTCGAAATAGCCGGTCGCGAATTTGGCGATGGGTGCAAACCCGCCTTCCAGCCCGTTCTCGTCCCAGACTTTGACAGTCCAATGATAATCGGTGGCGGGCTGTAAATCCTCCCGCAGCAGATCGACCAGCACGCAAGCGTTGCTCTCCACTTTTCCTGAGTCGAAGACGCGCCCCTCGCCCGAGTCGAACCCATTGCGATTCGTGCCAAGGACAAGCCGGTAAGCGGTCTGCATCTGGCCCCGTTTCCCTGCTTGCGGTTTGAGTTTCCACGAAAACCGCGGTCGCGCTGTATCCAGTCCCACGGGACTCCTTTCCATCTCCACTCTCAAATCCATCACCTCACTGGCCGCCATGTTTTGCGCCGACGTGGCCGGCTGGTTGGCGGAAAGCGCGTGGCCGGCCGCCAACAGCAGGGTGGCGAGAAGGAATCGCAGGGTATTCATGGGCCGTGGTGCTGGACTTCGTGCATCAAGGTTTGGTCGGGAAGCCGTGATAGAGATAGAGCGCGCCGTAGGTCCAATTCGGTTTCGGCATGCCCGGGAAATTCACCCGGTCCATCATCAGCGCGATGTAGGGCGCGGGGTAGCCTTCCGGCAGGGGGATGACATTGGGCCAGATGCGGGTGCCGTTCTGATCATTCCATGGTGGCAGGTCCACCTTCAGTTCACCGGCCGGCTCAAGATCAGGATACGTGCGGATGTAGATCTTGCGGTCTGCGCTGCCGAAGAGTGCGTAGCGTTTGTTGCCGAACTTCTGGATCATCGTCCCGGTGCTGTCCATTTCCACCGGACCGGCGAGGCGCGTGTAGCCGCGATCCCACTGGTCGCTCTGCCACATTCCGGCGCGAAACTTCTTGCCGTGTTCGCACAGCAGGAGGCGCCACTTGCCGGCATCCTTGTCATAAATGCCGTGCGGATCCTCGTGGGCACCCGTCAGGCCGATGGGCCGGGCTTTCATCACGGAAAACCCGCGCCGCGGATTCCTGACCGAGTGGATCGCCAGAATCATTTTCTCTTCCCCCTTGCCCGTATCCCCCAGCGCGCTGAAGCCGGTGGTCCAACCCCGCCATTCCCCGCTCTTGGAGTCGCGGAACAGGTGCGAGGCCAGGTCGTTGCGCAGCAGTCCGTCGTCCATGTCGAAGACGATGATGCCCTCGAAACGAAGATCGAAGACCGATGGGTTGAGCGAGAAGACCCCCTGCAGCGGATGGGGCAACGCACGTCCCCGCACCGTCATCGTGAACCATAGCCGGCCATCGTCGAGCAAGGGTGCGCCTTCCTCGTCGGTGATCGCCCGGATGTCGGCTTGGCCGGAACCGGGCGTCAGGCTCGAAGTGGCGCCCGCCAGCGTGACATGCGCGCCGGCTTTCAAATCCACCCCGACCAGGAAATCCATGGATTGGATGCGCTTTCGTTCACGCAGATCAAAGTGCTTCGCAAAATCCGTGCAGCCGATCAAATCGGACCGGCCGGCCGATTCGAGAAACAGGTTCACTCCCACGGCCGACATCTGGGCGCGCAGCGTGAGGTCTTTCAAAACCGTCCCTGCGGGGACCGGCCACTTCTCCGTGGTGACCGGCTTGCCGCCCGTAATGACTGTCCAGTGAACCGCCGCAGGCTGGCCATCGGAAAAAAGCAACGCGGCCGAGAGTGAGTCGCCAGTCGCCTTGTTGGAAAACGTGATGCCGGCGGAGCCGCCGCCCGTGGCGTCGGCTATGACCAGATCATAGGTGGCGAAGGGATTGAAGCCGCCGACCCAGCGCAGCGAGGATCCATCGGCTGCCGCGGCGGAAGCCTGGAGGCTGCCCTTCTTCAAATCCCATTTAACGCCGGAATTGGTCCGCATTTCGGGGTGCATCAGGTCGAGATCGAAAACCTTGGCCGGTCGCAGCGACGCCAGCGGGATGTTCTGGTCAGAATCGAAGACCATGCGGACGACCGCCTGCCGTCGAAACTGGATTTCATCCGGTCGGACGTCTTCTGCGGCGCAGAGCGTGGTTGTGACCGAGGCTGATGCCAGGATGACAGCGAGGGCAAGGTGGTGTTTCACAGGCGATTCGGTGTGCATTGGTTATTATTATTTGTTTTCCCGTGTCCACTGTTTCATGAGTTCTACGTTTTTCATGATGGCTTCCTTGCTGCCTTTGTTTGCCGGGTTCGTGAGTTCGTCCGCCACATTCGCGTCATACACCTGCTCCGATTCGGGGCCGCCGTCGTGCGTCTCCACCATCCAGCGGTCCAGGCGGCCGCGCAGTGTCTGCAAGGTCGCGCGAAACTTCGGATCGCCTGCCAGATTGCGCGTCTCAAACGGATCCGCGCGCACATCATAGAGTTCCTCCGCCGGGCGCGAGGGCGAAAACAGGATTTCCTCCTGCAGCGGATTCAACTTCCCTTGCGCGTGAAGTTCCCGCAGCCGTGGCATGAACGGCTTGGTGTCCTTGTAGTTGTTGGGTTGGAGCAGGGGCCGCTGCGGGTGAAAATTGCGGATGTATTTGAACTGCTCCGTGCGCACGCTGCGGATGCGGTCCACCGTTTCGCCACAGCGATCGCGGGCGGCGAAGACGGCTTCGCGCGGCTGGCAGTCCTTCGCGAAAATGTCGCGGCCCTGCATCCACGAGGGCACCGGCAGGCCCGCCCAGGCCAGCGAGGTGGCCGCCATGTCGATGTGCTCGATGAGATCGCCGCGCACGGCGCCGCGGGCGATGCCCGGTCCGCGCACGATGAAGGGCGTGCGGATTCCCTCGTCATAGAGGAACTGTTTTCCCCGTGCCTGGCTGATGCCGTTGTCGCCCATCAGGATGATGATGGTCTGATCCAAGATGCTTTCGGTTTCCAGTCGCCGGAGAATCTCGCCCACCTGCAGGTCGCAGAACCGGATGCAATCCAGATATTGGGCCCAGTCCTCCAAAAAGACGGGATCGCGCGGATAATAGGGAGGCAGGGTCACCGCCTCCGGCTTGGTCAGCGTGCCGAGCGCCTTGGGCGCGACCTCCCGATGCCAGCGCCCGGTGTCATTGCGGTTCTTGCCGCCCCACAGTTGGATCTGGGCGAAGAACGGCTGGCCCGGTTTTCGGGTCGCCCAATCGGAGCTGTCATAAATTTTCGCATCCCACTCGAAGTTGTAGTCCGTCTTGCCCACGCGCTTTGCTTTCGCGGGATAGTCGCCATTCGAAGTGAAATATCCGGCGCGTTGGAAAATGGCGGGCACGGGTTCGACGCCGGCGGGCAGATGGATCTTCGCGGTGCCGTGGCCGCTGCGGTGGTGGTGGGCGCCGATGCTAGTCTGATACATCCCGGTGATCATCGCCGAACGCGACGGCGAGCAGACGGACGCGGTGAGGAAAGCGCGGTCAAAACGTGTGCCCTCGCGGACGAGACGGTCGATGTTCGGCGTTTGGATGGGCTGCTTGCCGTAACAGGGCAACTCCGCGCCCACGTCGTCCATGACGATCCAGAGGATGTTGGGTTTGGCCGGCGTCGTGCGGGTATCCGCAGCGGGCAGAGCGGCCAGCGGCGCGAGCAGCAGGGTGGCGAGGTGGAAGAGGATCGGTTTCATGGGGCCATGGTTAGCGCAGTGCCTTCCGCAGTTCATCGCAGC
>JALOTT010000329.1 GCA_025457745.1 Verrucomicrobiota bacterium | reverse complement strand
GGTCAGCAGTTGGCCCCGCTTGCTGGAAAATAAATCGTTTGAAGGCCCGCTCCGCTTCACCTTTGTCTGACCCATCGTGCGTTTCCGAAAGGCATTACGCCTTGGGCATAATACTTTTCCCATGCGGTTGGCTCGCGACGCAGCAAAGCTGCCGCGCGCTTCCATGCCTTCGCCTCGAACGAACGCCACTCGGCACAATCCACAATCTGCTCCAGCGATGCCGCGCCTACGGCGGAATTGATTTCGTCCAGCAAGGCGAACTCTGCGCGCGTCAGTTTGCGCGACCGTTCCCCTGACCTCTTGTGCTTTTGGGTTTGCCGCGCAGCCGCTACTGCGCTACCGTTCCGACCGGCTCGACTGATTGGTTTCATTTTCATAGATGCTTCTTTTCATTCGGGTCTTTGGCACTGAGCTTGTTGACGCAAGTTCAGTGCTTTTTGGTTTCTGTTCATCTCGCGCCGCCCGCGACCCATGCGGGCAGGTTGAGAAATTCGTTACCCGGCGACCATTGACAAAAACTTCGCCCGGTCAATCTCCACCCCATTGTTCATCACCGACACGAGGTCAAACATCCTTGGTGGCTTGGTGTCAAAGGCTATTGCCTCAACGTCATCCACCGCGACCGGAATCCCGTCCACGTCAAAAAACTCGGCAGCGGGACCAAGATCATTAACACTGGCCGGCGGGGTTGTATTTCTGTTCGTACTCATTTTGGTTTTGGGTTACTGCGCTCGCGGGAAGCCTTGCTTGGTTGCCCAGGCATCCAGTTGGAGCGCGACTTCACCGCCCGGCTCTCTCTCGCCAGACAGCCAACGTGAAACGCTCGCCAATGGAACTTTCGCGGCCAACTGTTTGCTCAAAAACTTGGCAAGCTCCGTTTTCTTTCCCGGCGCTTGCGTCGCCTTTTTGAGCCGTTCCAACAAACTTGGCAGTTGCACTTTCACGGCAACATCTTTAGATGATATTTCCGTATCCGTCAACTGTTTTGTTTGAGGACTCTCAATCCAAGCCGGCGGGTTATCCCTTTTTCCCGTCACACTCCATTCCTGAATTCTTCTGGAATTAGCCTTGAGAAATGTGCGGCATGTCGAGATCGCACCGCTATAAAACTCCTGATATAAGTCCGGCGGAATGTCGGAAACCGCCTTCACGAACTCCTTGTGCAAATAGTGAAGGAGGCCAAGCCGACCGACGCCGCCAACCGTATTTTGTCCCAACTCCCGAACTACATCCAAGCCATCTTCATCAAGTTTCCCGCCCCACAACCGAGCCAATTCGGCAAGATGTTTTTCGACAAGCGGCTTCAAAAACTCCTTGTAAACACCGCTGAAAACGGCTCTTTGAGGGATTCTTTCACGCAGAGACTTATCAATCCAGACATGATACCTAATCGGTTCTAAACCTTCCGCAAGCCACCGCTGGCACACGTTGAACTCGCGGCATATTATTTCAGCAACCTCCCAACGGAGCGGCGCCCGCCCATGTTCATAGGTCGCCAGCCGGTTACTGTCTATTCCAATTCGCCGGGCGAATTCCACCGCCGAAAGGCCCAACTCTTCGACGCGAAACTGCCGCAACCGCCGACCAACTTGTTGGTCAATCTCAGGGATTGGATTTTGCCTAGCCACAACGCAGCCATCTTACCCGCCAAAAAAAAAATAGAAAACCATTTGACAAGGGTTACTGAATTCTGTAATCTCGTGGCAAATGGCATTGTGCCAAAAGCCTAAACGAGCGAAACGGATCGCAGGGATATGCGACGCGGCACGCTATTGTGGAGTCACGCGCCAACATGCTCGGCTTGTCTGGCGTGGCGACCGCACCTCGCCGACTTTGCTGAAAAACCTCCGCGCACGAATCCGCCAGCAACGCGCCGCCAAGTAAACCAAACCCACAACCGCCAACGCCTGAACCATGAAAACAAATTCCACCGCCCCCGAAACTTTGAAAGCCGCGCTCGCCAAGCGCAACAGCCTCGAAAAAGAAATCGCCGAACTCAACACCCTTGCCGCTGACACGGCCACGCGCCGCGCGACGTTGGAAACCTCTTGCAAACTGGACGATGACAGCGCGCTGTCTGAAGTCAGCCGTTGCCAGGTCTTGGCCGCGCTGCTGCCGACGCGCATCATTGCGCGCGAGAACGCCTTCACCCAAGCAGAGGCCGATTTACTGAAAGCGGCCCACGACTTTATTTCGCAGCATCTGAGTCCGCGCATCCACACCATGATTCAACGCGCGAAGGAAAAGGCCCGAGCCGCCCTTCAGCTGCATTTCACTGCCGAAACCGAATTGGTCAAGGCCGTTGATAAAAGCTCGCTGGTTGTAGAACTGGAGGGCTCTTTCTATTCGGCGACAATCCGCAACCCAACCGGCGTCGAGATCGTTCGCTATGCTGAGAAATTGTTGAGCACCTGGGCAGATTGTGACGAGCGCGAAGCCAAACTTTCCTGACCTATGCTCGCCGCCGCCGCCAAACCGCCGCTGCAACCGACCGACACGGACGGCTTGTGGATTCACGTTGTCCCCAAAGGCGAACTGCCAAACGAGGACGCAGGCATCGTGCAAGTGTTGGACGATGCTTCCCTCAACACCATCATGGCGGAAATTGAGGCCGACAAGCTGCGCCTCGGCAGTCGTTGGCCGGGCGTTTACGGCGGGCGCGAGCACTGCATATACAACGAGGATGGGGACGGAACTGCGCTTGCGTGGTTCAAGGAATTTGAGAAACGCGGCGATGGAATTTGGGCCAGTGCGAACGGGTTGACGGACCTTGGGCGTGAGGCCGTGGCAAACAGCCGTTACAAGTTCACCAGCTTCGTTGCCGACCGAAAAAAGCTAGAGCCGCTAGGCGGAAATCGCTTTCGAGTCCTGAAGATTGATACGATTGGTTTCACCAATCTGGCCAATGGCAAAGACCTGCTCGCGCCCATTACCAACCGCAAAACGGGTTTGGTTTTGAACGTTGACTCCCTCACGCCGCGCGCGGCGGGCCATGAATTTTCCAAGATCGTCAATCGTGTGAAGCGGGAAAACGGCTGGGATTTTCAACGGGCTTGGGACCATTGCCGGCTGACGGAAACCGTGCTTTACAATAGCATGGCCGCGCCGGTCGAAACGCCCCGGTCAACACGCGCGGCGCTGGCCGATGACCCGCGCTGCAAATTCGCGGGCGACGCACTCCGCGCGCTTGCCGAACAGGAACGGAAGATCACCCGTGGTTCGTTCCACGAAGCTTGGACGCGGGTTTGCAACCGTCGGCAGGGCTTGTTTGCCCTCGCCAATCGCGAACGCCCGGCGTCGGAATGGGAAACACTGGAAACCAGGGCCTTCGCCGCGTTCGTGGATAGTCGGAATCTCGGCCCTGACGGAAAGCTGTTGAACCTCGACGACGAGACGGCCGCTGAATCAGCCAGGTTCGCGTTTAAGAAGGCGTATGAACACTTAAGCCGGTTGGAGCCAACTTTAACGCCGCGCGAAGTGTGGGAACGAATCAAGGCCGAGTGGGGGCAAGTTTACTGGCCATTCGTGGCTGTCACTGCGGAATGAACCATTTGCCACAGACATTTTCGCTTTCCGCGTTTCATTGCGCGGGAACGGGGGTGCGGCGTTTGTGCGGCGCGCTTCCGGGTTTGCCCTCTGTCCACCCGACAGGCGAGACGCCCGGCCATCGTTCGACCAAGGCGATGGCCGGCGCGCTCTTTTCACGGAACACTTGCGCCGCCCCACCTTCCACAAGCTGAACGTCGGTACCAAAAGAATCCTGCCATGATTGCAAACAAAAAAGTTTTAGAGGACCAAACACACCGGAGGAAACGGTTGAGTCGGTTCTCGCGGCGCGGTGGTCTCCCTGGCAGGATTCCCACCGCGCCGTCATTTTTCAAACCGGCCTTGTTCCCAGTGGAAGCATTGGGCCTTGAGCCGGCCTCGCTCTCCAACCATCGCGGGCCAACGGCACACGCCATCAAGGAACAGCACCGGCGGATTCTGGCACTGGCGAAAATCTCATTATACGTTGAAGCCGGCTACGGCAAATGCCGCGCGGCGAACCTTTCCGGCGTGAACTACATCACCGCTTGGCGTTGGCAAAAACTTCAGGCAGCCGGCGGCGACGATGCGCTTTTACCACGCCGGCATTTGTCTGGCCGGCGCTCGCAATTCACGTTACGCCAGGATGCACTCAGCCGAGTGGAAGCCGCCGCGCTGACTACCGGCAGCCGACGCGCAGCGTTTCTGCAAGTAGCCCGCGGGGAAGATTGTCCTTCTGAGATCGCGGCTCGCGTACATCCGCGCAACGGTTACGTGGCAGCCGCGCTCTTGAATCAAATCCGCGTGCGCCGTGTGCCCGTCACGTTGCTCATCGGGCCAACCAGATTTTCGATTTCATTTCGCAAGCATGGGAAGGGGGCAATTTTGTAAATGCCCACCGTCGCTACCACCAACAAACCGGCAACACCGATTTCGGCACCCCTGCTCTTTCCGGGCCGCAGCGTGCTTTACGTTTACGAAGTCGCCGAGAAGCTGCGTATCACCAGGGAACACGTCAGCAGTCTAATCGAGGAAGGCAAGCTCGAAGCCATCGACGCCGGCGGCGGCTCGCGAAAATCCTGGAGGATCCCCGTTCAAGCTTACGAGAAATTTCTCCAGGCGCGTCACTCCTTGACGCTGCCGCCATCTGCCACTTTGCCCAGCGGCGAAGCGAAGCGACCGGAGCAAATTCCCCTGGCGGCATTTGCCGTCGGGGTTGGCCTGGCTGAACAAACCGTCCGGCGTTATTTACGGACGCATCCGAAATGCCTTCCCCAACGCTTCATCAAACGTGGCAG